>DASSLE010000180.1:0-6627 GCA_035689725.1 Pseudolabrys sp. | reverse complement strand
GAAGGCACGCTCGCGTTTTCCACGCGCATCGAGCTGAAGCTCTCGCCGCTGCTCGGCCGCCGTGCGGTCGGCGCCTGCCACTTCGGCAGTTTCTACGAGGCGATGAATGCCGCGCAGCATATCGTGCGGCTCAAGCCGATTGCCGTCGAGCTGATTGATCGCACGATGATCGGGCTGGCGCGGCAGATTCCGATTTTCCAGCCGACGCTCGACAAGTTCGTGCGCGAAGCGCCGGAGGCGATCCTGCTGGTCGAATTCGGCGAGGACGACCACGAAATCAACCTGCGCCTGCTCCAGCAACTCAAGGAGCTGATGGGCGATCTGGGTTTCGGATGGGACAAGAGCGGCGCAAAATGGGGCGGCGTAGTCGAGGTGCTCAATCCCGAATTGCAGGCTGCGATCACGGATGTGCGCACGTCAGGCCTCAACATCATGATGTCGATGAAAGAGGAGGGGAAACCGGTTTCCTTCGTCGAAGATTGCGCGGTGCCGCTCGAGCATCTCGCCGACTATACCTCGCGTCTTACGGAGATTTTCGAAAAGCACGGCACGCGCGGCACCTGGTACGCGCATGCCGGTTCTGGCTGCCTGCACGTGCGGCCGATCCTGAATTTGCGGCAGGAGAAAGATGTGCAGGCCATGCGCGAAATCGCCGAAGAGGCGTTCGCCATGGTGCGCGAATACAAGGGTTCGCATTCGGGCGAGCACGGCGACGGGCTTGTTCGATCGGAATTCAACGAGCCGATGTTCGGCGCACGGCTCGCGCGCGCTTTCGAAGAGGTCAAGGACCGCTTTGACCCGAACGGCTTCTACAATCCCGGCAAGGTGGTACGACCGCCGAAATTCGACGACCGCAACCTGTTCCGTTACGCGCCTGGCTATCACGGCGAGCCGATCAAAATGCATCTCAACTGGTCAGCCTATCCTGGCGCTGGTGGTGGTTTTCAGGGCGCTGTCGAGATGTGCAACAACAATGGCGCCTGCCGCAAATTGACCGGCGGTGTAATGTGCCCGAGCTATCGTGTCACTCGCGACGAGCGCGACGTCACCCGTGGGCGCGCCAACACGCTGCGATTAGCCATCAGCGGACAGCTCGGAGGGGCGGCGTTCATCTCCGATGAAATGGCCGAGACACTCAAACTCTGCGTATCGTGCAAAGCCTGCCGCCGCGAGTGTCCGACGGGCGTCGATATGGCGCGTATGAAAATCGAAGTGCAGGCCGCACGGGCCGCGAAGTACGAACTCTCACTGCACGACAAGCTGGTCGGTTTCCTGCCGCACTACGCGCCTTATGCCGCACATTGGCATCGCTTTTTCAATTTGCGTGATCGCAGCGCAATCTTGCGTAAAGCCTTGGAATTGGTCGCCGGCTTTTCCTCTCGCCGCAGCCTTCCGAAATGGCGCAAGGACACGTACCGCGACCGCTCCGACTGGCGCTACACGACGGCGGAGCAGAACGCGCCGGCGCGTGAAGTGGTACTTTTTGCCGACACGTTCAACCGGTATTTCGAACGCGAGAATCTGGACGACGCGTTGAATGTGCTCGTGGCCGGCGGTTATCGCGTCCATGCGCTGCTCCCGGCGAACCCTGATGAGCGGCCACTGTGTTGTGGTCGCACTTTTCTCTCGGTCGGGCTGGTCGACGAGGCGCGGCGTGAAATGCAACGCACATTGGACGCACTTGCGCCCTATGTCGCACGTGGGCTGCCCGTCGTCGGCCTCGAACCGAGTTGCCTGTTCACCTTCCGCGATGAATTGCCGGCTCTATTCAAGGGTGAGGTGGTGGATGCGCTGGCAGCGAACGCGTTTCTGTTCGAGGAATTCATCGCGCGCGAGCATAAGCAGGGCCACCTGAACTTGCCGCTCGGGGCGTTGCCGATAACGGCGCTGCTGCACGGTCATTGCCATCAGAAGGCCTTCGACACGATGGGCGCAGTCGAGAGCACGCTCAGGCTGATCCCGAAGCTTTCGGTCGAGACGATTGAATCGAGTTGTTGCGGCATGGCCGGTTCGTTTGGCTATGACGCCGCGACCATCGATGTTTCTCGCAAGATGGGCGAACTGTCGCTGCTGCCTGCGGTGCGCAGGGCGGAACCCAACACGCTGATCGTGGCTGACGGCACCTCTTGCCGGCACCAAATTCACGATGGTAGTGAACGGGAAGCTGCCCACGTCGCCCGCGTACTGGCGATGAGCGTGGTGGCGGCTAGCTCAACGGCGGCTGTGTCGCCATACTAGGCTCATGGTCAAACTTTTCCCTACGTCCCTCGTCGGTTCCTACGCACAGCCGGAGTGGCTGATTGACCGCGCCAAGCTTACAAGCCGGTTTCCGCCGCGCGTGCGCGCCAAGGAGCTGTGGCGTGTCGCACCGGACTATCTCAAGCAGGCACAGGATGACGCAACCCTGCTTGCGATCCGCGATCAGGAGCGCGCGGGGCTCGACATCATCACCGACGGTGAGATGCGACGCGAAAGCTATTCCAATCGCTTCGCCACGGCACTCGAAGGTGTCGACATCGACAATCCCGGCACGGCGCTTGACCGCTCCGGCCATCCCAATCCGGTGCCGCGCGTTACCGGCAAAGTCCGGCGCCGGCATCCGGTGGAGGTGGAAGATGTAAAATTCCTGCGCGCCAATACCGAACGCATGATCAAAATGACGGTGCCTGGCCCGTTCACGATGTCGCAGCAAGCGCAGAACGATTTCTACAAAGACGAGGAGGAGATGGCGCTCGACTATGCTGCCGCTGTCAACGAAGAGATCAAGGACCTGTTCGCTGCCGGCGCCGACATCGTGCAGATCGATGAACCCTATATGCAGGCGCGGCCGGAAAAAGCCCGCAAATATGGACTTAAGGCGCTGAATGCAGCGCTGGATGGAGTCACTGGGTCGACGGCGGTCCATATCTGTTTTGGCTATGCCGCCATCATTCATGTACGTCCGGAGGGATATTCATTCCTGCCGGAGCTGGCGGGATCGCCGGTCAAGCAGGTTTCGATCGAAACCGCGCAATCCAATCTCGACTGCGCCGTGCTCGAAAAGCTGCCGGGCAAGACCATCATTCTCGGCACGCTCGATCTTTCCGACATGATGATCGAGAAACCCGCGACCGTGGCCGCGCGCATTCGGCGCGCGTTGCCGCATGTGCCGGCCGAGCGCATCATCGTTGCTCCCGATTGTGGTCTGAAATATCTGCCGCGAGAGGTCGCCTACGGAAAGATGTGCGCCATGGTCGAAGGCGCGAGGATCGTACGCGTCGAACTTTCAAAATGAACAGCAAAAACGGATCGATGCTCGCCAAGTTGTTTCCTACGTCATTAGTTGGTTCCTACCCGCAGCCGGATTGGTTGATCGATCGCGCGCGGCTTTCAAAAATGGTACCGCGCGTGCGCATGGGCGATCTCTGGCTGGTCGATCCGAAAGAGATCGAAGCCAAACAGGACGAGGCGACTCTCCTCGCTATCCGCGATCAGGAGCGTGCCGGGCTCGACATTGTTACCGACGGCGAGCAGCGGCGCGAAAGTTATTCCAATCGTTTTGCCACCGCGCTCGAAGGTGTCGATACGAAAAATCCGGGAGCGACGCTCAACCGCAGCGGCAAGCCAATTCCCGTGCCGCGTGTCACAGGGAAAATCCGTCGCAAATTTCCGGTTCAGTTGCGCGACCTGCAATTCCTGCGCGCTAATACAAAGAAGACCGTAAAGATGACCGTGCCGGGCCCCTTCACCATGTCGAAGCAGGCCCAAAACGAATTCTACAAGTCCGACGAGGCAATGGCTCTCGACTACGCCGTGGCGGTGAACGAGGAGATCAAGGATCTGTTCGCCGCCGGCGCCGATATCGTGCAAATCGACGAACCGTGGATGCAGCAGCATCCCGAGAAGGCACGCGAATACGGCCTGAAAGCGCTCGACCGCGCGCTCGACGGCGTTAGCGGAACGGTCGCGGTCCATTTGTGCTTTGGCTATGCTGCTGTCGTGCACGACAAGCCTGCCGGCTATTCGTTTCTCCCAGAGCTGGAAGGCTCGAAGGCTGCACAAATCTCAATCGAGGCGGCGCAGCCGAAACTTGATCTCAATATTCTGAAAAGGCTGCCGTCAAAAACAATCATCCTTGGTGTGATCGACCTCGCCGACACGAACGTCGAAACACCGCAGACTGTTGCCGCACGCATCCGTAAGGCGCTGCTGCACGTTCCCGCCGAACGCATCGTGATCGCTCCAGACTGCGGCATGAAATACCTGCCGCACGACGTGGCATTCAGGAAAATGCGAGCAATGGTGCAGGGGGCAGGTATCGTACGCCGGGAGCGGCGTGACAATTAGGCGGGCGGCGACTTGAACTTGGGCTCAATACCCGCAAAATGGGGCTCAAATAACAAGGACAGCACGGTCCAATACCAATGGAACCGCTGCAAGGCCAACAGAGGGAGGACAAGATGAAAAACTTCGTCGCTGCCGGCACGGCCGTTGCGGCTATCGCGCTGGCGAATGCCTCGGCCGTGGCCTGGGAACCGACCAAACCAGTCGAAATCGTAGTCGCTGCAGGTGCCGGTGGCGCCTCCGATCAGATGGCGCGTATGATTCAAGCTGCCATCCAGAAGCATAATTTGATGAAGCAGCCGATGGTCGTGTCGCTTAAAGGCGGCGCATCGGGTGCCGAAGCGCTGATGTACATGAAGTCGAGCGATGGCGACCCGAACAAGGTGCTGATTGCTTATTCGCTGATCTACATGCTGCCGCTGTCCGCCAAGATTCCATTTAACTGGCGTGAGCTCACGCCTGTGTCCGTGATTGCAATGGACCAGTTTGTTCTGTGGGACAACACGACGCTTCCATACAAGAACGTGAAGGAATTTGTTGAAGCGGCCAAAGTTTCTCCGCAGCCATTCAAGATGGGCGGCACCGGCTCCAAGCGCGAAGATCACATCCTGACCGTGTTTATGGAGAAGAAGACCGGCGCCAAGTTTGCCTATCTGCCTTACAAGTCAGGCGGCGAGGCGGCGACCCAGCTAGTTGGCAATCACACCGCGTCGAACGTAAACAATCCGTCGGAAAATCTCGAGGTCTGGCGCGCAGGCCAGGTGCGCGCACTATGCGTGTTCGACAAGGAACGCATCTCGTACAAGGCCAGGGTGACCGACACGCAGTCGTGGAATGATATCCCGACCTGCAAAGAGGAAGGGCTCGACGTGCAATATCTGATGCTGCGCGCCATGTTCCTGCCGGGCAAGGTCTCTCCGGAACAGACCGCTTTCTATATTGATCTGTTCAAGAAAGTGTCGGAGACGCCGGAATACAAGGACTACATGGAAAAGCAGGCGCTCAAGCCGGTATTCCTGACGGGCAAGGACATGCTCAATTTCCTCGAAGAAGACGACAAGCTGAATTCGAGCCTGATGAACGAAGCCGGCTTCGTCGCGAAGTAATCAAGACTTGACGCGATTGCTCTCGGCCTTCTCCTTGTAGAAAACGCCGGGAGCGCCTTGCCAGTAGCCAGCATTTTCGTCCAGACATGGAGAGGCGGGCCAAAAGCCCGCCAAACAAACTAGCGCATGTCCTCGACCGAACCCGAAATTGCCGTAGACGATCCGACCGCTCCGGCCGAGGACTCGCCGGGCGTTACCAGCACGCGGACCGTCGAAACGGTCGTCTACATCGTGCTGCTGGGTTTGGCGTTGTTACTGGCGTTCGACAACTGGCGGACCGGAATGGGCTGGGAATCGGAAGGTCCGCAGGCTGGTTATTTTCCGTTCTACCTGTCTATGATTCTCGCCGCTGCCAGTCTTTCCGGCCTTGTCACAATTTTTTTGAACCGCGCGACATCAGACGGAACCTTCGTTACCCGCGACCAGCTTCGCCGCGTGATGCAGGTTTTCGTGCCCACGTTTTTGTTTTGCCTGTTCACGCAATGGCTCGGGCTCTACGTCGCGAGCTGCGTATTGATTGCGGGCTTCATGTGGGTGGTCGGCCGCATCGCACTATGGAAATCGTTGTTTACAAGCCTCGTGTTTACGCTCGCCATGTTTGTCACATTCGAGATCGCGTTCGACGTCATCATGCCGAAGGGGCCGCTCGAAGCCCTGTTCGGATTCTAGCGCTGCAGGGGCCGGGATAGCCGCTATGGAAGCTTTCGGTCTTCTTATTCACGGTTTTGCCGTGCTGCTGACCTGGAAGACGCTCGCCCTGATGATGGTCGGGCTGGTGCTCGGCGTCTTCGTCGGCGTGTTGCCGGGGTTGGGTGGGCCGAACGGCGTCGCTATTTTGCTGCCGCTCACGTTCACGATGGATCCGACATCCGCAATCGTGATGCTGTCCTGCATATATTGGGGTGCGCTGTTTGGCGGTGCTATCACGTCAATATTGTTCAATATTCCTGGCGAAGCCTGGTCAGTAGCGACGACCTTTGATGGCTATCCGATGGCCCAGCAAGGCAAGGCGGCGGAAGCGCTCACAGCGGCCTTCACCTCCTCCTTCATTGGTTCGCTCTTTGCCGTGCTGCTCATCACGTTCCTCGCGCCTGGAATTGCGTCTTTCGCATTGCGGTTTGGACCGCCGGAATTTTTTGCGGTCTACCTGCTTACCTTCTGCTCCTTCGTCGGTTTAGGCCGCGAAGCAAAGCACAAG
>DASSLE010000179.1:0-7681 GCA_035689725.1 Pseudolabrys sp. | reverse complement strand
CGCCTGGGTTTCGCCTGCTGCCCAATCAACGACCTCTTTGAGTGCCGTTAACCTTCTACGGCCCGCGGCTCTCGCCTTGCCGAAGATGTCGATCTGACGGTCCGCGCTTGTGCCATTGGCCGCGATGGCGTGGACATGCCTGATTTCTCCTGAGCAGCCGAGCGCGTCCACATCTTCGGCAATGAAATCGATCACCTGATCGAGCCATTGCGCGAGCGTGAGGGGCGAACGGGAGAATGGCTCAACAAACGTCGCCCGGATGCCGTAGCGCTGGGCGTGCCACTTGTTCTCTTGCGTGATTGCACGGCCCACGCGGTCGAACCCCGCATTGAGCGCCCGATCGCGATCGAGTGCGCGCACGAGGCAACGGAACAGCGCCGCGATGGCGACAGCGTCGTCAAGTCGCGTGCAGCTGTCGGCGACCCGCAATTCGATGGTCGGATTATTCAGTGAGGGCCGCACCGCCCACCAGATGTAGCTCGCGTCGGGAATAATTTTCGCCCAGGTGAGCGCGGCGACGAACTCGCGATAGTCTTCATTGGTACGGAACAGTTCGGGCAGCCCCGTGCGGGGCAGTTCGTCGTAGGCAGCAAGCCGATAGCCGACGAGGCCGGTGAGATGACCTTGCCAGAACGGCGACGAAGTTGAGAGCGCGAGCAAGAGCGGAAGGTAGGGCGTCAAGCGCATGATCAAATTGACGCGCGTGTCGACATCCGGCACCGCGACGTGCACGTGCATGCCGCACAGCATGTTGCGGTAGCCGATCATCTGAAGGTCATCCATGATGGCACCGTAGCGCGCCTTTGGCGTCATGGTTTGTTCCGGCCAGAACGCAAGTGGGAAAGTGCCCATGGCGGCGAGGCCGAGTTTGTGTTCGGCAGCCAGCTGTCCAAGCGTGCGGCGGTACTGCGCGAGATGCGCGCGCACTTCTTTTGTGCTGGCGCAGGGAGGTGTGGCCACCTCGATCTGCGACTGCAGCATTTCCGTCATCACGCGGTTGCCGAGATGCTTTTGGGCGAGCGAAAGGAATTTCTTGTTCGCGCGACGCACCGCATGGCGCGTCTTTGTGTCGAACAGGAAGTATTCTTCTTCCATTCCGAGTGTGTACATGCGCGCGACAACGGCCCCCGCCGAGCTTTGTTCCGCTCGATTAGACGCAAAACAGCCGCCGCAGATATCTCCGCGGCGGCCGGTTAGACGAAATTAGAGACGGGCGTGACGTCCGTCAGCAGCTCGGCTTGCCGCAGCGTGAGGTGTTGACCTTTTCTTTCAAAGCATCGAGGCCGACCGCGCCGACCACGACGTCATCGCCGATCACATAGCTCGGCGTGCCGTTGAGGCCAAGCGCTTCGGCGAGTTTGAAGCTTTCCTGCAATGTAGCCTTCACCTCCGGGCTCGCAAGATCTTTGTCGAGCCGGCCCATGTCGAGACCAATGTCCTTGGCGACAGCGAGCGCGCGCGCCTTGTCGGCCTGGCCGCGGCCGCCGAGCAGTTTCTGGTGGAATTCGAGATATTTCTTACCGGTCTTGTCTTGCATGCGCACGGCAACGGCGACCTGCGCGGCCTCCACCGAGCCGGGCCCAAGAACCGGGAATTCCTTCAACACGACCTTGAGCTTGGGATCGTCCTTCATCAGCGTGAGCATGTCATCCATGGCGCGCTTGCAGTAGCCGCAGTTGTAATCGAAAAACTCGACGAAGGTGACATTGCCATCTGGATTACCCAGAACAACCTGCCGCGGCGAGGTATACAAACTTTGCGAATACTGCTGGATTGTCGCCTTGTGCTTCGCGACATCCGCCGCGCTCTGCCGCTTCTCAAGCTCGCTCATCGCATCCTGGATAACCTCAGGGTGTGCGATCAGGTATTCGCGCACGATGCGTTCGACCTCACCGCGCTGACTGGTGGAGAATTCGTCGGCGCGTACGTCTTGCGGCGCGGCGATAGCCAGGAAAGCTGCACAGGCAGCAGCGATCAGGCGCAGTCTCGATATCATGGAGTCCATCCTCATTATTGAGCGTTGGCCTTGGCGTTTGGTTTGACGTTTACAATGTCGTCGGCCTGCACCCATGCGGGCGAGCCGAGCGGCAGGCGAGTCTTGGCGCGCGTGGCAAGCTGCCGCGCGGTTTTCAAGTCGCCGCGCGCAAAGGCAGCCTGCGCCGAGGCGAGGTCGGCATTGGCGAGATCGCCCTTGCGGCCGTAGGCCATCGCAAGCTGCGAATAGGCTTGAGGCGCTTCGGGTTCGCGGACGATTGCGGTGCGCAGCAGGGCGACCGCTTCCTCGGCGAGCTTCGGATTGTTGCTGGCATTGAGCGCTTGCGCGAGCAGGATCTCCATCAATGGATTGCCATGCGAAAGCTGCACGGCCTGGCGCAGTGGAGCGACTGCTTCAGACGCATGGCCACCTTCCAGAAGCGCCTGACCTTTGAGCTCGTAAAAATAAGGATTGTTTGGCTGCGCCTGAATCAACCCGTCGATCTGTGCGAGCGCCTGACGCAGGTCTGAATGAAGGTAGGTCGAGATGGCGCGCGCGTAACGCGCTGGCAGGCTGTGATCGCTGGCCGGGTAGCGGCGGGCGATCGTGTCCGGCCGCTCCAGGAAGCCCGACAGTTTCGCGCGCATCAGTTCGTGACGCAGGACCAACTCGGGCGGATCCTTGCGGTCCCAATAGGGGCTGGCCCGCGCAAGCGTTTCGAGGGCCGCGACACGATCTGCCGGCATCGGGTGGGTTTGCATGTATGGGTCGATATAGCGTGAATTAAACAACACTTCGTTGCTCAAGCGCGTGAACAGATCGACCATTCCCTTCGGGGACTGCCCGGTGGCATTGAGAAACTTCACGCCGGCATGGTCGGCCTGGTCTTCCTGAGTGCGCACGTAGGAGAGCATTGAGCGCAGGATCGCGGACTGCGGCGCCATGATCGCCGCTGCGCCGATATCGCCGGCCGCGCCACTGCGCGCACCGGCAACAGCCGCGCCGATTCCGGCCAGCAAGGCGATGATCGAGGCCGTTTGCGCCGATGCGAGCTGTTCGCGCAAGCGCTGGAGATGCCCGCCCGCAAGATGCCCGGTTTCGTGCGCGAACACGCCGATGACTTCGTTCGGCGTCTTGGCGTCGAACAGCGTGCCGGCATTAACGAAGATGTGGCGTCCATCCATGACGAAGGCATTGAACGAGCGGTCGCCGAGCACGACGACCCTGACGTTTTGCTTGGCAAGTCCGGCGGCGTGCAGGATGGGCTGTGCATAATCGCGCAACAGCTGTTCGATCTCGGCGTCGCGGATGACCGGCATGCCGCGCGTTGCGGCGTCTTGTGCGCGCGCGGGTGCGAGCGCGGGTCCGCCGCCGGCGGCGCCGACAGCTATCGCGGTGAGGAAAGCGATTGCTTGGGCTGCTGGCGTCCAGCGCCGCGTCCTGATAGGGGTGCCGTTCAATGACATACCGATATTCGCTGCCGAATGGGCGTGAACCTAGTGACGCCCCTTGGGGCGGTCAACGCGACTGACGATCACGACTGGGTCATGAGAGAGCCATTCGCAAGCAATCTGCCGAATACGGCAACAGCGGGGCAGGGCGCCGAGGCCCAATGGGCTGAAAACGATGCTTGAAGCGCCAAAACAGCTCTTGGAGCCGTCCAAGCGCAGCGATGTGCCGCCATTTATCGTCATGGACGTGATGGCGGCTGCGGCCCAGCGCGAAGCGCAGGGCGCTCACATCATCCATATGGAGGTGGGGCAGCCGGCCGCGCCGGCTCCGACGGTGGCGATCAAGGCGGCGCAGGTCGCGCTTGCACATGGCCGTATCGGCTATACTGAAACTCTGGGAATACCGGCGCTGCGTGCGCGCATCGCGCGCCACTACGAGGACACTTACGATCTATCCCTCGATCCGGCACGTGTGGTGGTGACGACCGGCTCATCCGGTGGATTTATTCTGGCATTCTTGTCATTGTTCGAGCCCGGCGACCGGGTGGCATTGGCCAATCCCGGCTATCCGCCATATCGGCATATTCTCTCCGCGCTTGGGTGCGAGCCCGTGCTGATCGAGAGTTCGGCGGAGACGCGTTGGGTGCTGTCGGCTAAGGCGCTGATAGCTGCGCACCAACGCGCCCCGCTCAAGGGCGTCGTGATCGCAAGCCCGGCCAATCCGACGGGCACAATGATAGATGCCGACGCACTCACCCGTGTGATCGCGGTTGCGGAAGCCGAAGGTATCCGGGTGATCTCTGATGAGATTTATCACGGTCTCGACTATGCATTCGAGGCCGAGACTGCCGCGAATGCATCGGAGCGTGCGGTGGTAATCAATTCCTTCTCGAAATACTTTTGCATGACCGGGTGGCGCGTCGGCTGGATGGTTGTTCCGGATGTTCTCGTGCGTCCAATCGAGCGACTGCAAGGCAACCTCGCGATTTCAGTGCCGACGCTGGCGCAAGTCGCGGCCGAAGCCGCTTTCGAAGGCCGCGAAGAGATGGAAGCAGTCAAACACGGCTATGAGGAAAATCGCCGCATCCTTACCGAAGGGCTGCCGAAGGCGGGACTCGACAAATTTCTTCCTATGGACGGCGCGTTCTATCTTTACGCGGATATTTCGCGATTTTCCGACGATAGTCTTAATTTCGCGAGACGTATGTTGAACGAAGCCGGCGTCGCGGCGACGCCCGGCATCGATTTCGATCCGGTGAATGGCAAGCACTTCCTGCGTTTCTGCTATGCCGGCTCCGCTGCCGAGATGCACGAAGCGATCGAACGGATTGGGGGCTGGTTGAAGCGCTGAACCAGTATCCGCTTATTTGCGCGCAAGCGGAAGCGCCGGCGGTTGCGGCCATGTCTTCCATTTCCGCCCGCCGATCCCTACATCACGTGACGTTCCACAAAACCCCAAAATCCCAATGCTCGACTTTGCTTCGTCGTCCGATATCGGGGACATCGGCGAGGCCGCGGCGCCATCCGCCTCCGACACCGAAATCCTCGACGCGTACTCCAATGCGGTGACCTCCGTAGCCGATGCCATCGGACCAGCGGTAGTGCGTGTGGAAGTCCGCAACAGCCATGGTCGCCCCGGCGGCATCGGGTCTGGCGTGATAATTGCGCCGGACGGTCTGGTGCTGACCAATTGTCATGTGATCCTGGGTGCCAAGGAGGTGCGCCTTCAGGACGCAGAAGGCCGGGTCATGGAGGCCCGCCGCCTGGGCGAAGACCCTGACACCGATCTGGCGCTGCTGCGTGCAGGCTCGGTCCGCGATCTGCCAAGTGCCACGCTTGGAGATTCCAAGAAGCTCAAGCGGGGCCAACTCGTGGTGGCGATCGGCAATCCGCTTGGCTTCGAATCGACTGTCACCGCCGGGGTCATTTCGGCACTCGGGCGTTCTTTGCGTTCGCGCAACGGCCGCCTGATCGAGGACGTGATCCAGACCGACGCCGCACTCAATCCCGGCAATTCTGGCGGGCCGCTGGTGTCTTCGCGCGGCGAAGTGATCGGTATCAACACTGCTGTGATCATGGGAGCGCAGGGCATTTGTTTTGCGGTTGCCAGCAACACGGCGCAATTCGTGCTAAGCGAGTTGATCCAGCATGGCCGTGTTCGCCGCGCCTATATCGGCGTGTCGGCTCAAACGGCTGCGGTGCCAAGACGACACGCGCGCGCGGCCAAAATAGAAAATAGCTCGGGAGCAATGATCAATGCAGTCGAGCCGAACGGACCTGCAGCCTTGGCTGGCTTGATGAGTCTCGACACGATTGTGCGCGCCGACGGCGCACCCGTCACCGGCGTGGACGATCTCATTCGCCTTCTCAACGGCGAATGCATCGGGCGCCGCGTGACAATCGACGTGCTGCGGCGGGGTGCGCTACGCAGATTTGAAGTGACGCCCCTGGAACGACCGGCCGCGCGGGCCGCCTGATCGCGCCCAACCTGGGTTACTGCGGCTTTGGCTGCTTCGGCGCTTGTTTGGGATTTTTTCTTGCCGGCGGCTCGTAGTTGCCCTTCGCCATGCACTTATTGATGAAAGCCGTGCGTTTGGTGCCCTCCAGTTGCTGGCTTTCGGCGCCGACCTTGCAGGTTTCCATCTTTTCCTGGGACGTGACGGCCGCGGCGGACGTCGCCATCAGAAGGACAGGGGCGAGAGTGATGGCAATGGTTCGCAGCATCGTGTCGGCTCCTTTTTTGGTGTCGATGCGAGGTAGAGAATAGCATGCTTCTTGGCAATTTCAGGGGCTAACGCAACGCCGCGGCGATGTTGCCGCCGTCGACGGTTGTGACATTGGCGGTGGTTTTCAACTCGAGCGCCTGGTGCAGGAAGGCCTGGGCTACGTCTTCAGCCGTGACTTCGCGCTGGAGCAGATTGCCGGTCATATATTCCTTTTCGCTGAGCCCGCGGGCCTTGGCGCGCTGCTTGATAAAATCGTCGGTGAGCAGGCCGGAGCGGATGCGGTCGGCATTGACTGCATTGGCGCGGATGCCGTCAGCCCCGTAATCGAGCGCATACTGCCGTACCAGCAGCAATGTCGCCGCCTTTGGCAAACCGTAGGGCCCGAAATCCGCCCCCGGGTTCACCGCCTGCTTCGAAACATTGAACAGCAGGCAGCCGCCGACGCCCTGCTTGAGCATGATCTTCACCGCAGCCTGTGCAACTTTCTGATGGGCGAAGAAATTGAGTTCGAAGCTCTCGCGCAGCAGTGCTTCATCGACGTCGCCGATCTTGCCTTGCCAGGCCGCGCCGGCGTTTGACACCACAATGTCGACGCCGCCGAAAGCGGCAGCGACCTGATCGAACGCAGCCCGCACCGATTCCGTGCTGGTCACGTCGCAAGCAACCGCGAGCGTCGCGCCGCCAATTGCCTTTGCGGTTTTAGCAGCCGCATCAGCGTCGATGTCGAGCAACGCAACTTCGGCGCCGGCTTCGGCGAAGGCGCTGGCTGTTGCGGCGCCGATGGCGCCACCGGCTCCGGTAATCACCGCGACCTGACCGGCGAGCGGCAACGGCTTGCGCTGGCCGAGCTTGGCAAGCTCCAGCGGCCAGTATTCGACATCGAACATGTCGGCTTCGGAAATTGATTTGAACGCGCCGGCGGGCTCTGCGCCGCTGATGCCTTCGGCCGCGGCCTCGGCAACATCGGCGGCGATGCGCGCATCCTTTGCGCTCGCACCGAGTCCGAACAGGCCAAGGCCGGGCACCAGCACCACGCCGGGCAGGGGATCGTGCATCGCGGCGCCGTTGGCGCGCGTTCTTTGGCGTGCGAAATAGGCCGCGTAATCCTCCATGAAGGCACGCGCCACCTGCAGCACGGCATTTTTGAAATCGTCAAGTTTGCCGGCTTCAGGCGCCGGCACGATCAGCGGCCAGGGTTTGGTGCGGATCACATGATCGGGCGTGATGACGCCGGCGCGCGCGTAGCGCGCCACGTCCCTGCCGCCGACGAAGTTCAGAATCATATCGTTGCTGCGGAAATTCAGGATCAGCCGTTTGTGCGCGCCCTCGCCGAAAGCATCGCGCAACGTGCAAGCGCCGCGGATGATTGGCGCTACCTCCGAGGCTGGTGCGATCTGGTCCGGCACTCTCGCACGCGCGAATTGCACGTTCCCTTTCTTGCGCAGATGGTCTTCCGCCAGCGTGACGAATTCGATCATGCGCTCGTAGGCCTCGCGCGCGTCTTTTCCAAAAGTAAAAATGCCGTGTTT
>DASSLE010000178.1:0-4573 GCA_035689725.1 Pseudolabrys sp. | reverse complement strand
CCCGCCACGCTTCGAATACGGCCGGCTGGCGCATCCGCCGGTGATCTTCACGCAAGAGCGCCTGAAGGTGGAGGAGCGGTTGCCGGCCGCACGCACGTTCATCCGTGAGCACAAGCTCAACGAGACCATCGACGGTGACCTGAGCGACATCGGAATCATCGTGATGGGCGGGCTTACCAACAGCGTGCTGCGCGCGCTCGAGCGCATTGGACTTGCCGACGTGTTCGGCGCCTCGCGCGTCCCTGTGCTTGTGCTCAACGTCGTCTATCCGCTGGTGCCGGAGGAGCTGCGCGAATTCTGCGCGGGCAAACGCGCCGTACTGGTGGTCGAGGAAGGCTATCCCGACTACATCGAGCAGGCGGTTAATGTCGAACTCCGCCGCGCTGACATAAATACACGTGTGCTTGGCAAGGGCCCGCTGCCGAAAGCAGGCGAATATGCCTCCGATGTATTGCTCGAAGGATTCGCGGCGTTTCTTCAGGACGCAAAGCCGAAAGGTATCGACGCGGATACTGTCGCAGAAAAGACTCGTGGTCTGATTGCGCATAAGGCAAGAGCTGCTTCGGCTTTGGGCCCTTTGCCGCCGCGCCCGCCGGCCTTCTGCACTGGTTGCCCGGAGCGTCCGGTATTCTCCGCAATCAAGTTGATGCAACGGGAATTGGGCCCGACCCACATCAGCGCCGACATCGGCTGCCACTCGTTTGCAACTTTTGCTCCATTTTCGCTCGGCAATTCCATTCTCGGCTATGGCATGTCGCTCGCCAGCGCCGCCGCTGTGACGGCAAACATGGAGCGACGACCGATCGCGATCATGGGCGACGGCGGTTTCTGGCATAACGGCTTGATCACCGGTGTAGCGTCGAACCTGTTCAATAAGGGCGACGGCGTGCTGATCGTGATGCAAAACGGCTACGCCTCGGCTACCGGCCAACAATATATCCCGTCAAGCACCATGAGCCGCACCGGCGCAACGCCGGGCGTGGATATCGAGCAGACCCTGCGTTCGATGGGCGTAAAATGGCTGCATACGGTGCGCACCTATTCCGTCGCGGTGATGGTGAAGACGCTAAAGGAGGCGATGTGCACCGCCGAGCGCGGGCTGAAAGTGATCATCGCCGACGGCGAATGCCAGCTCGCACGTCAGCGCCGAATCCGTGCCGAAGACGCCGAGAAACTTAAACGCGGCGAGCGTGTCACGCGCGCACGCTACGGTGTCGACGATGAGATCTGCACCGGCGATCATTCGTGCATTCGCCTGTCCGGCTGCCCATCACTGACGGTGAAGCCGTCGCCGGATCCGCTGCGCACCGATCCCGTGGCAACCGTTGTTGATTCGTGCGTCGGGTGCGGACTGTGCGGCGAGGTCGCGCACGCAGCGGTGTTGTGCCCATCGTTCTACCGTGCCGAAATCGTGCGCAACCCGACATGGCGCGACCGTCTGGTACACCGCTTACGGCAAAGAGTGATCGGCTGGCTCGGCGGTTATGCCGGCGAGGCAGCAGCATGAGCCCGCGGCGCCCGATAACTATGTTGATTGCCGCTCTCGGCGGTGAAGGCGGCGGTGTGCTCACTCAATGGATTGTATTGGCAGCCGCGCAGGCCGGTTTCCCGGTACAGAGCACCTCGATCCCCGGCGTCGCGCAACGTACCGGCGCCACCACCTATTACATCGAGATATTGCCGGTGACGGCAGCAGACCTCGGCGGCAAGCGCCCGGTGCTGGCGCTCACGCCTGGCGTTGGCGATATAGACATCGCAGTGGCAAGCGAATTGCTGGAAGCCGGACGTACGGTCGCAAATGGCTTTGTCACACCTGATCGTACGCATGTGATCGGCTCGCTGAGCCGCTTCTACGCCATGGACGAAAAGATCGCCATGGGTGACGGCCGTTTCGATCAGGACAAGCTGATCAAAATCATCAGAGAGCATGCGAAAGACGCTTTACTCATCGACATGGATTCGCTTGCCAAGCAAAGTGGCTCAATCATCAACGCGGTGATGCTAGGAGCCATCGCCGGCTGCGGGCGATTGCCGCTGAAGCTCGAGCAGTTCGAGGCAGCGATCCGCGAAGATGGTAAGTCGATTGACAGCAATCTGCGCGGATTCCGCGCCGGATATGAAGCGGCGCGCGCGAACGTGCAATCGGTGAAGGTTGTCGAAAAAAAGAAAAATGCTCCTGCCACGCCGGCATTGGTCGAACACGAAATTGCGCGCACATTTCCTTTGGTCGCCCAGGGAATGGGACTCGAAGGCGTGCGGCGCCTTATTCACTATCAGAGCATTGACTATGCATGGCTTTATCTCAGCCGTCTTAGACCGATTGCCGAAGCCGACCAGACCATCGGCGCACAGGGAAAACTCCTGAAGGAAGTCGCGCGCCACCTCGCAGTGCGCATGTCCTACGAGGATGTGGTGCGCGTTGCGCAGGCAAAGGCTGCGCCCGCACGCATGCGTCGCATCGCGCACGAGGAGTTGCGCGTAAACGGCGAGCCTTTCTCGGTGCATGATTTTCTCAAGCCCGGTATCGAAGAATTGTGCCAGCTGCTACCGTCGTTTATGGCGCGACCAATACTGCGACTGGCAGAGCGCAAAGGTTGGCTTGGCCGCGTCTATTTCGGCATGGAGATCAACTCCACTTCAATCAGCGGCTATCTGCGGTTTCTGATGCTCGCCAAACTGCGGCGGCTGCGGCCGTATGGCCATCGCTACAAACAGGAACAGCAGCAGATCGAAAGCTGGCTGGCCTTGATCCGCGAAGCAGCACGGCGTTCGCCTGAGCTCGCCCTCGAGATCGCCGAATGCGCGCGTCTGATCAAGGGCTACGGCGACACGCACACGCGGGGTCTCGCCAATTATCGGGCAATCGAGAAACGCGTGATCCGGCCTGCGCTTGCGGGCGAAATCCCATCGGGACAGGCTGCCGATGCTGTAGCCAGCGCGCGCACGGCCGCCCTGATCGATCCGGAAGGCGAGAGCCTTGCCAGGTGTCTCGCCGAGATCGATGGCCAGGCGCCACTCAACGTGGCAGCGGAATAAATCTCTCCTGGAGCGCGCCGCAGTCCGTTGTCGCTCCCGGCCTCGTAAGTTATGACTCCGCGCCAACAAGCGCAGCGTCCGCGGGCCTTTCAGGCGGACGATTGAAGGATGAATCGTAATGGCCGCGACACCGACGGGACAACGTCCAACGATCGCCGCCGAAGCATTTCTGCGCGCGCTTGCCGATCATGGTGCCGATTATTTCTTCGCCAATCCCGGCACGGACTTCCCGCCGATCGTTGAAGCCTTCAGCCGCGCCAAGAAGACCAATACCAAGGTGCCGAAACCTATTCTGGTACCGCACGAGAATCTCGCGGTTGGGATGGCACACGGCGCCTATCTGATGACCGGCCGTCCGCAGGCGGTAATGGTTCATGTCAACGTCGGCACCGCCAATACCATCAACAATCTCACCAACCTTTCGCGCGATCGGGTGCCACTCATTCTGGCCGCCGGTCGCACACCTATCACAGAGAAAGGTACTTTCGGCTCTCGCACGCGCCCTATTCATTGGGCGCAGGAAATGTTCGATCAGGCCGGCATGGTGCGCGAGCTGGTGAAGTGGGACTACGAGTTGCGCATGCCAGGTCAGATCGGAGACGTGGTTGCGCGCGGCGTCGAAGTGGCGATGGCGCATCCGCGCGGGCCGGTTTACCTGGTGCTGCCACGCGAGCCGCTCGCCGCTTCGCTGCCAGAGCCAACCGGGCCAACAAAGCCCCGGCCGCAAGCAGCGCCCGTACATCCGGATCCGCACGCGATCACAGCGCTCGCCGAATGGATCGCTTCGGCTGAACGCCCACTTATCATCACCGCCGCCCTGCCCGCTGAGGCGGTCCCGCTACTCGATCGCCTGGCCGAACGCTGCGCGATCCCCGTGGTTGCGCATAACCCGCGCACGGTCTGTCTTCCTTCGAGCCACGCGATGCATTTCGGCTTCGAGCCTGGCACGCTTCTCGCCGATGCCGATCTGGTGATCGTGCTTGAATCCGATGTGCCGTGGATCCCGCATTTGCAGCATCCGCCCGGCGGCTGCCGCGTCGCGCATTTGGGCGAAGACCCGATTTATGTCCGCTATCCGATGCGCAGCTTCCCGAGCGATCTTACTGTGCAGGCCGGAACTGCTCAGGCGCTGGAAGCGCTGGTGCGCGCGGTCGAGCCGCGCCTGCAGATGGCTGATGCGCGGATTGCTGCCCGGCGCGCGCGTCTGAAAGACCGCATGCGTACACGAAGCGCGCAGCTGGCGAAGGATTCCGCCGCCGGCGCGACGATTTCGCCGGAATACCTCTCTCGTGTGATCAGTGAAACCGTCGGCAAAGACGCCATCATCATCAGTGAGTACCCGCTACGCCCCGACCATTGCGCGCGCGAAAAACCGGGTACCTTCTTCGCGCTTGGCCCAGCGGGCGGACTAGGCTGGGGTCTCGGCGCAGCGCTTGGCGCCAAACTGGCAGCACCGGATGAGTTCATCGTCGCGACGGTTGGCGACGGTGCCTATATGTTCGCCAATCCCATGGTTGGCCACTGGGTTTCCGCCGTT
>DASSLE010000177.1:0-17482 GCA_035689725.1 Pseudolabrys sp. | reverse complement strand
GCGACCGAGATTTTCTTTTTGTTCATCGTTCCTGCTGTCCTTACGAACGCAAATAGCGTGATGCGAACGAGCCGCCTGAGCCGCCCGTCCCCGCGGAAGCGGGGACCCATGGACGAGTTTCAAACACCGCATAGACCAGACTGGATTCCCGTTTTGCGCGGGATTGAGCGGAGCCTGAGGCAGGCCTGCCTTACTTCCTCGGGATCCCAGCCTTGTCGACCACGTCGTTCCATTTCTTAATGTCACCGGTCAGGCGCGTCATCATTTCGGCCGGCGTGCTGGGATGGGCTTCCACACCCACCTTGGCAAACTGCTCCTTCACGTCGGGTATCGCCAACACCTCACGTAACGCTTTGTTCATGGTATCGATGACATCCTTTGGCGTGCCCTTGGGTGCGCCGACAGCATTCCAGGAAATCACTTCATAACCCTTGACCCCAGCTTGATCGACCGTCGGTATTCCGGGGAGCAACGGCGAAGCCTTCGGGCTCGATGTCGCAAGTATCCGTAGTTTTCCATCCGCAACTTGCCCTTTCACCGCCGGGGGAAATTCGACCATCACCTGCACGTCGTTGCGCAACAACGCGACGACGATGTCCGGCGAATTCTTGTAAGGAACAATCTGCACATTGACGTCGGCCAGCGACTTGAACAGCTCGGCACCGAGATTCTGCGTACTGCCGACCGCAATGGTGCCAATATTGAGCTTGCCCGGATTGGCCTTTGCGGCTTTGATGAAATCGCCGAGAGTTTTGTATTCAGACTCGCTATTGGCCACGAAGACGAGATCGAAGGTGCCAACCATCGAGATCATCTCGAAGTCTTTCACCGGATCGAACGGCAGAGTCTTGAAAGCCGCCACGCTGATTGCTGTGCCATTGGTAACCAGCGCCATCGTGTAGCCATCTGGAGGCGCCGTCGTCACCGCGCGCGCCGCAGCGATGCCGCCGGGCCCAGGCATATTCTCGATGACCACGCGTTGGCCAAACTTCTGGTTGAGCTTGTCGGCCATGATGCGCGCGGTCACGTCGGCAACGCCGCCGGCCCCGAACGGCAGCACGATCTTGATCGGTTTTTCCGGCCAGGCCGCCCGCGCCTGCGGCGCCAGCGTCACGACCATCGCAGCCAGTACCAGAAGCGCCGTTCGGCACGCGATTTCAAGAAGCCACTTCGCCATAGTGCGTCTCCTCCGGGTCTTTCTTTTGTTATTTCAGTCGAAACCATAAAGCCGCGTGGGATTGTCCACCAGCAGCCGCTTTTGCGCCAGCGGGTCGGGGGCAAATTCCGGCACCAGGTCGACCAGATTGGCCTCGTCGGCCTCATGAGTTGCGTTGGGATGCGGAAAATCCGTGCCCCACAATACCCGCGTAGGCGTTGCCTCAACCAAGGCACGCGCAATCGGCACAGCCGCGGCGTAAGGCGGCATAGAAATCCGCTCGGAGCCGCAGACCTTGATCCAGCAGTTTTCCAATCGCGAAAGCTCGATCAGCGCGCGCAACGGCGGTTGGTCGACGCCGGCCGCCGATGGCACGCGGGCCATGTGGTCGATGATGAAAGGCAGCGGCAGCTTCCGGATCATGTCCGACAGCGGAACGATGTCGGGCGCGTCCACGTGCAGCACGACATGCCACCCGCGTCCCTTGATACGATCAATCACTCGATTCAACACCGCCATGTCGGGCGCGCCACCAAGATGCCCGACGAAATTGAAGCGCACCCCCCGCACGCCGCCGCGATCGAGCGCATCGAAGTTTTTGTCGGTAAATCCGTCATCGACGATGGCAACGCCGCGATAACGCCTGGGGTCCGAAGCGATGCAGTCGAGCATCGCGGCGTTGTCGGTGCCATGGCAGCTCGCTTGCACGATCACCGCGCGCTCGACGCCCAGATGCGCGTGCAGTGCCGCCAGCATTTCCTTTGGCGTGTCGGCCGGCGTGTAACGCCGGTTCGGCGCATAGGGAAATTTATCTGCCGGACCAAACACGTGGCAATGCGCGTCGCAGCTTCCCGACGGAAGCTTGAAGCGCGGCTTGCGGCGATGAGCGAGAAATCCGGCGTGGACGATCATGGGCTGCCTTTAGCCAAGCGACCCGACCGAGACAACCCCTCGCGCTAAAGCGCCGGCAGGTCCCCCCGCTCCCATTGCGCTGTGGTATAGTTTCGGAAATCCGTGAATCGCCTGGCGGCAATCGCCTCGCGCATTCCGGCCATCAAGGTCTGGTAGTAGGCGAGATTGATGGTCGAGAGCAGCACCGCGCCCAACATCTCGTTGGCTTTGGTGAGGTGATGCAAATAGGCGCGCGAGTATGTGTGCGCAGCGGGATGCGAACTCTCGACATCGAGCGGGCGTGAGTCAGTAGCGTGACGCGCGTTGGCGAGATTGATCGCGCCGTACCGGGTGAAGGCCATGCCGTGGCGTCCGTTGCGCGTCGGCAGCACGCAGTCGAACATGTCGATGCCGCGCGCAACCGCTTCGATGAGATCATGTGGCGTGCCGACACCCATCAGGTAGCGTGGACGATCCACCGGCAACATCGGCGTCGTTTCGGCGACAATCCTGAGCATCACCTCTTGTGGCTCCCCGACTGCAAGTCCGCCGATGGCGTAGCCGTGGAAGTCCATGGCGCTGAGCGCGCTGGCGCTCTCCGCGCGCAGCGCGAGGTCGTCGCCGCCCTGCACGATGCCGAACAGTGCGTAACCGTCGTGTGCGTTGATTTCGAAGGCGCGTTTGCTGCGCTCGCCCCAGCGCAGCGACAGTTGCATCGCGCGAGCGATCTCATCGCGCGTCGCCGGCAGCTTGATGCACTCGTCGAGCTGCATGGCGATGTCGGCGCCGAGCAGCGCCTGGATTTCGATTGCGCGTTCGGGTGTAAGCTCGATCATGGCGCCGTCGAGATGCGAGCGGAACGTCACCGCGCAATCGTCGACCTTGCGCAGGTCGGAGAGCGACATGACCTGGAAGCCGCCGGAGTCGGTCAGGATCGGCAACGGCCAATTCATGAACTTGTGCAGGCCGCCGAGTGCAGAAATGCGTTTGGCGCCCGGCCGCAACATGAGGTGATAGGTATTGCCGAGCACGATCTCGGCGCCAGTTGCGCGTACATCGTCGGGCGTGAGCCCCTTCACCGTGCCTTGCGTGCCGACGGGCATGAAGGCTGGCGTCTGTACTTTGCCGTGGGGCGTGACGATCTCGCCGCGGCGGGCGGCACCGTCGGTTTTGAGGAGCTGGAAAGAGAACGGTTGGGGCATTACGAACTCCTAGCAGAACCGCACTGACCCGTGTCCCGGGCGCAACGCAGCACCCACACCGCTCATTCCCTCGCAAGCGGGAATCCAGAACTTACAAGCTCGAACTTCATTGCTGTGGGTCCCCGCTTTCACGGGGACGAGCGGAAATATCTCTCGGTCGCGCCACGTGTTCCGGGTACAACAAACACGCATCGCCATAGGAATAGAACCGATAGCCGGCGCGGATCGCGTGCGCATAGGCACGTTTCATCGTATCGAGCCCGCTGAAGGCCGCGACCAGCATGAACAGCGTCGAACGCGGCAAATGGAAATTGGTGAGCATCAGGTCGACGGCGCGGAATTTATAACCGGGCGTAATGAAGATCGCGGTCTCGCCGGAGACGGCGTGCAGCCGTCCATCCTCGTTTGCGGCACTTTCCAGGAGCCGCAATGCAGTCGACCCCACCGCGACGATGCGCCCGCCTTTGGCCCGCACAGTGTTGAGCGCCACGGCGGTCTCGGCTGACACGCTGCCGAATTCGGCGTGCATCTTATGGCCGGCGGTGTCGTCAGCCTTGACCGGCAGGAAGGTGCCGGCACCCACATGTAGCGTCACTTTGTGCAGGCCAATGCCGCGTTCCTTGAGCCGTGTGAGCAGCTTTTCCGTAAAATGCAGGCCGGCAGTCGGCGCGGCCACGGAGCCTTCCTCATGCGCGAACAAGGTCTGGTAGTCGGCGCGGTCCTGTTCGTCAGGCGCACGGCGGGAGGCAATATAGGGCGGCAGAGGCATCTCGCCGCGTTCGGCTATGGCCTGGTCCAGAACCGGGCCATGGAAGGAAAATGAGAGGGTTATCTCCCCTCCTTCATCTTTATGTGAAACTTTAGCATCGAGTTCGCCTAGAAAGCAGACCTTCCCTTCGGTGCCGAACCGAAGCGTATCGCCGACATCGAGCTTCTTGGCCGGCTTCACAAAGGCCCGCCAGTGCGATCCGTCCAGCCGCTTGTGCAGCGTCGCCTCGATCGCGGGCTCGGTGCTCCCGCGCGCGATACGGCGGCCGCTCAGGCGCGCCGCGATGACCTTGCTGTCGTTGACCACCAGGCAGTCGCCCGCACGCAGTATGTCCGGCAGGTCGCCGACGCTGCGGTCGTCCAGCTCGAATGCCTCACCGGGCTTGACCACCAGGAGCCGGGCGGCATCGCGCGGGCTCGCCGGCCGCAGCGCAATGCGGTCCGCCGGCAGGTCAAAATCGAACAGGTCGGTGCGCATACACACTCGCTGTCATCGCCCGCGAAGGCGGGCGCGGGGCATGACAACCGAAAATGCGGGCTGAGGGCCTACTCCCCCATCGTCGCCTTGACGATCTTGTCAGGGTCCTTGACCGGCTCGCCGCGCTTGATCTTGTCGACGTTGTCCATGCCCTCAATTACCTTGCCCCAGACTGTGTACTGGTTATCGAGGAAGCGGGCGTCATCAAAGCAGATGAAAAATTGGCTGTCTCCGGAATCCGGATTGCTGGAGCGCGCCATCGATACGGTGCCGCGCACGTGTGGCTCCTTGTTGAACTCGGCCTTGAGCTTTTTTCCCGACCCGCCGGTGCCGGTGCCCTGCGGGCATCCGGTCTGCGCCATGAATCCGTCGATAACGCGGTGGAACACAATGTCGTTGTAGAACCCGTCTTTCACGAGCTCCTTGATGCGTGCGACATGCCCGGGCGCAAGATCAGGCCGCATCTCGATCACAACTTTTCCCTTGGTGGTCTCCAGCGTCAACGTATCTTCGGGCTTCGCCATCTCACTC
Source organism: Pseudolabrys sp. (assembly GCA_035689725.1). Classification (GTDB taxonomy): domain Bacteria; phylum Pseudomonadota; class Alphaproteobacteria; order Rhizobiales; family Xanthobacteraceae; genus Pseudolabrys. Next base: position 12,456 of record DASSLE010000177.1, on the reverse strand, counting down.
CCTTTCACAAAACAAAGTTTCGGATGTCATCACCGGACTTGTTCCGCATCGCGGCGCCCCGGTGATGATAAAATATCTCAGCGTTCGATCGTTGCCTTCTTGATGTAGTCCATGTGCGGGAATTCTTTCGCCAGATAGGCATTGCCTTCGTTCTGAAGGCGACTCTGGTCCGGACCGCGGCCGCGCGGCGCGCCCTCGCCATATTCGGCGTTAAGTGCATCGACGACATTCATCCCCGACACGATGCGGCCGAACGGCGCAAACCCCATGCCGTCGAGGTTGCTGTTGTCGGCGAAATTTATAAACACCTGGCTCGTGCGGGTATTGGGACCTGCGGTGGCGAAGGTAATAGTGCCACGTTTGTTGCTCTGCGCCACGGGATCGTCACTGATTTGCGCCGTGCGCCAGCGCGCCATGGTCGCAGGATCGCCGTTAATGCCGAACTGCACCATGAAGCCTGAGATCACACGGAAGAAGCGCACATTGTCGTAGAAACCGTTTTTCACGAGATTGTAAAACCGGTCGGCGCCTTTCGGCGCCCAGGCGCGCGTGACCTCGACCACGAACATGCCTTTGCTCGTATCGAAGCGCACTTTGTAGGTCGCCGGCGCCTGCTCGCGCAGCGCAGCCGGATTGTCGAGCGGCGACTGCGCCAACGCTGGGATTGCGAACAACGCCAGGGCCAAGGCGAGCGCGAAGATTGATCGGCGGCTAGTCATTGCTCTCCTCGTTGAAAGATGCGGTACGTCAACGCGCAAATTTTTTCTTCAGACGCGCGGCAACTGGCCCCGGCACGAACGCGGAAACGTCGCCGTCCATGCCGGCGATCTGACGCACCAATGTGGCGGTGATCGGGCGCACCATCGGCGACGCCGGCAGAAATACCGTTTGCACCTCGGGCGCCATGGCCTCGTTCATGCCCGCCATCTGCATTTCATAGTCGAAATCGGTGCCTTCGCGCAGCCCGCGGATCAGCATGCTCGCGCCGGCCTTGCGCGCCGTCTCCACTACCAGATCGGCAAAGGTGATGCAGGACAGCTCGCACTTGGCCTCGCGCGCCAGCGGCCCGCAGGTTTCCTGGAGCATCGCCAACCGCTCTTCGGCAGGGAACAACGGCGCCTTGCCGGGATGCACCCCGATGGCGATCACCAGCCGGTCGGCGAGCCGGACGGCGTGACGGACAACGTCGAGATGGCCATTGGTGACCGGATCGAATGACCCGGCATAAAGGGCAGTTCTCGGCATGGCCGGGGTCTACCCCGCCCCCACCGGCCCCGCAAGACCGCGGCCTTGGGGCCTTGAACCTTTTCCCCCGGCTGCCGCGATCCATACCCAGGGAGGCGTGCCTCGGGCCATGGCGCCCAAACGCACGCTACGGAGGAATGGTCAAGATTCTTGAGGCGGCCGGCGCGCGATAGACTGCGATTTATTTCGATTGAATCATTGTTGCCGCTCGTCCCCGCGAAAGCGGGGACCTATAGCCGAAAGCGTTGGATTCCCGCTTGCGCGGGAATGAGCGGAGCAAAAGCGTGCAAACTACTCGTCTTCTTCCTCGCTCAGCCGCTCGACCGACACCACGCGTTCGTCCTCGGCGGTATTGAGCACGATCACGCCCTGCGTCGAGCGTCCCGCGATACGGATGCCGGACACCGGCGTGCGGATCAGCTTGCCGGCGTCGGTGACCAGCATCACCTGATCGGCCTCTTCCACCGGGAACGATCCGACAATGCGGCCTGTTTTCTTGGTGAGTGACATCGCAACAATGCCTTTGCCGCCACGCCCCGTCGTGCGGTACTCGTACGACGACGAGCGCTTTCCGTAGCCGCGCTCGGACACAGTGAGCACGAATTGCTCGGCTGCCGATAATTCGACGTAGCGCTTCTCGCCCAGCTCAATCGCGCCGACCGCGTCCTCGGCGTCAGCAGGTCCCGCCTCCTCATCGCCCACACCGCGCCGCACAGCGCTGGCGCGCTTATGATAGGCGGCGCGTTCTTCCGCCGTCACTTCGACGTGACGCAGGATCGACAGCGAGATGACGTGATCTTTTTCGGCGAGCGTGATGCCGCGCACGCCACGCGACGTTCGGCCCTGGAACACGCGCACCTCCGGCACCGCGAAGCGGATGCACTGGCCTCCATCGGCGGTAAGTAGCACGTCGTCCTTTTCAGTGCAGATCTGCACGTCGACGATCGCCTCGCCGTTCTCGAGTTTCATGGCGATGATGCCTGACGGCCGCACGTCGACGAAGTCTGAGAGCTTATTGCGGCGAACCGTGCCGCTGGTCGTGGCAAACATCACGTCGAGGTTGGCCCAGGTCGCCTCGTCCTCGGGCAGCGGCATGATGGTGGTGATTGTCTCACCCTGCTGGAGTGGCAGGATATTGATGAGCGCCTTGCCGCGCGCTTGCGGCGCCGCGATTGGCAGCCGCCAGACCTTCTCCTTGTAGACCTTACCGCGCGAGGAGAAATACAAAACCGGCGCGTGCGTGGAAGCGACGAACAGCCGCGACACGAAATCCTCTTCGCGCACCTGCATGCCGCCGCGACCCTTGCCGCCGCGCCGCTGCGCGCGATAAGTCGAAAGCGGCACGCGTTTTATGTAGCCCTGGTGCGAGACGGTGACGACCATTTCCTCCCGCGTGATCAGATCTTCCTCGTCGACCTGCCCCGTTGCTTCCGCAATCACTGTGCGGCGTGGCGTGGCGGATTCCTTCTTCACTCCCGCAAGCTCGTTCTTGATGATGGTCTGGATGCGCGAGCGCGAGCGCAGGATGTCGAGATAGTCGGCGATTTCGGTTGCAAGCTTGTCTAGTTCTTCCTTGATCTCGTCGCGACCAAGCGCGGTCAGCCGTTGCAGGCGCAGGTCGAGGATTGCCTTTGCCTGCTCGGCGGAAAGTTTCGTCATGCCCTTGGGCGTGACTTTGTGGCGCGGGTCGTCGATCAGCGTCACCATCGAGGCCACATCCTTGGCCGCCCAGTCGCGCTTCATCAGGGCCTCGCGCGCCTCGTTCGGATCCTTGGCGGCACGGATGAGCTTGATCATTTCGTCGATGTTGGCGACTGCGATGGCAAGGCCGACCAGCACGTGCGCGCGGTCGCGCGCCTTGCCGAGCAGATGCTTGGTGCGCCGCGACACCACCTCCTCGCGGAACGCTATGAAGACCGTGAGCAGGTCCTTCAGCGTCATCACCAGCGGGCGGCCGCTGTCGAGCGCCACCATGTTGCAGCCGAACGACGACTGCAGCGGCGTGAAACGGTAGAGCTGGTTGAGGACCACGTCCGGCACCGCTTCGCGTTTGAGCTCGACCACCACGCGATAGCCCTGGCGGTCGCTTTCGTCGCGCAGATCGGCAACGCCGTCGATCTTCTTCTCGCGCACCAGCTCGGCGACGCGCTCGACCATCGTTGCCTTGTTCACCTGGTATGGAATTTCCGTGATGATGAAGGCTTCGCGTTCCTTGCGAACGGTCTCGACCTCGACCTTGCCGCGCATGACGATCGAGCCGCGACCTTCCTTGTAGGCTGAGCGGATACCGTCGCGGCCGAGGATGATGCCGCCAGTCGGGAAATCAGGGCCGGGTACGATCTTGATCAGCTCGTCGATGGTGAGCGCAGGATTGTCGATCAGCGCGGTGGCCGCATCGATCACCTCGCCGAGATTGTGCGGCGGGATATTCGTGGCCATGCCAACCGCAATACCGCCAGCGCCGTTGACCAGCAAATTCGGAAACCGCGCCGGCAGCACCACCGGCTCTCGTTCATTGCCGTCATAGTTATCCTGGAAGTCGACAGTGTCCTTGTCGATGTCGTCCAGCAGCGCCATCGCCGGACGTGCCAGCCGGCATTCCGTGTAGCGCATGGCCGCCGGCGGATCGCCGTCGACCGAGCCGAAATTGCCCTGCCCGTCGATAAGCATCAGACGCATGGAAAAATCCTGCGCCATGCGCACCAGCGCATCGTAGATCGCCTGGTCGCCGTGCGGGTGATATTTGCCCATCACGTCGCCGACCACGCGCGCTGATTTCACGTATTTCTTGTCGGGCGTGTGCCCGTTTTCGTTCATCGAGTGGAGAATGCGCCGATGCACGGGCTTGAGGCCGTCGCGTGCATCCGGCAACGCACGCGACACGATCACGCTCATGGCGTAATCGAGATAGCTGCGCTTCATCTCCTCGGTGATAGAAACGGGGCGCACATCGGAGGGTGTTGCGTCCCCCGATTTCGGAGGTTCGGTGTCGGCCAAGACGACGTCCTGCGTGGATTTTTGGTTGCGTTTTTTGTACCTGATTCAGGACCGCTTTGCCAACCGAAATGAAGCCGCATACAAGATAATATCATTAATTAATTCAATATATTACCAGCGCGTGGCAGGTTCCGGATCAGTGCCGTTTGCGCGCGCCAAAATGCCTTCAAAAGGGTTGCGTCAGCGCCACCTCCCGCCGATCGTCCCTGAGGACTCAGACCTTTTCGAAAACTGGACCCCCGAGGGAGCCTGTCCCCGCAGGCGGGACGGGGGGTGAGCGGAGCTTGTGGTACTTTTGGCGCCGCTCATGCCGGTCGAATTTCTCATCTCCGCGCTTGTCACTCTGGTCGTCGTGGTCGACCCGATCGGCCTCATCCCGTCGTATCTGGCGATCACCCACGGCCTGCCCCAGCGCGCCCGCCGCAGCGTCGCGTTACGCGCCACGTTGATCGCGGCGGTCATCCTCGCCGGCAGTGCGCTGATCGGCGACTGGTTGCTGCGCACACTGTCGATCGGCCTGCCGGCTTTCCGCATCGCCGGCGGCCTGCTGCTGTTCTCGATCGCGTCGGAAATGGTATTCGGCGTGCGCATCGAACGGCAGTCGCAGCAGGCCGAACAGGCCATCGAAGAACACGTGCGCAACGTTGCCGCTTTCCCGCTCGCCATTCCGTTGATGGCCGGCCCCGGTGCGATCACCGCCACCATTCTGCTCGCCGGACGCAGCAGTGGCGATTCCGTGCAGCTCGCGATCCTGCTCGCAGTCATCGTGACCGTGCTCGCGCTCTGCTTTGTTGTCTTTGCACTCGCAGGACGCATCGGCAAAATGCTCGGGGTCACCGCCAGTGTCGTCGCCTCGCGCCTGCTCGGCGTTCTGCTCGCGGCGCTGGCCGTGCAATATGTCATCGACGGCGCGCGCCTTGCCCTGGCGGGCTGAGGTGGGAGTGAGCATCCCGGTCGCAACTATCACTTTTGCCGTAGTTGAACTCGTGAAAACGAGTCCCGGGCGCAGCGCAGCACACAAGTCGGATGATTCCGACTTGCGGCATGTAATCAGGTGCCGCACATCGCGTGAATGCGACGGGCGGTGTGGTGCGCCACAGACCCGGGACCGTTCCAATCTGTGCCGGTTCCGGATCAGCATTGCCGTTTCGTGCCACGCGCCCACGCTGCAATGCGTCCGGGACGCAAACCTCACCCCTTGCGCAAGTAAGGAATTGTTCCTGCCAGGTCGGTATCGTCGATCAGTTGGAACCGGCTTTCACTGCCGTTTTTGCGAGCCTTGGCAAACGGAACGTATTTTGGATCAGCGAGAAAGGCATTGACGGCCTCCCCCGATGGGAACTCAAGAAGCGCAATAAGGTTGGTGTCGAGCGGCTTGCCCTCCAGTGTCTTTACGTTGCCGGAGCGTGACAGATACTTGCCACCGTGTTTGTGAACGAGCTCGTGCACCGAGGCGGCGTATGACGGCACCCACTTGTTGTCGGTCACCTTGATGTCAGCGATCATATAAACGGTCATTCTCTTTTCTCCTTTGCTTGGCTGCTTAGCACCAGGTGTCCTGGCGCCCTGATCCAGCCTTGCAGGAGAGCTCCGGACCGTTCTAGTCCACGAACTGTACCGGCCGGTACAGGTTCTGTACTGGTAGCTCCACCGCTTTCCGTCTATGATTTTTGCTTCTCAATGGAGGGCCGACACCTGCTGCAACCGGGATACAAGCAGTTCTGCCCCCTCGCGATGGCCGCCGAGTTGCTGTGTACGCGCTGGACCATGGTGCTCGTGCGTGAACTGGTGGCGGGATCCACGCGCTTCAACGATCTTCGCCGCGGGGTTCCGAAGATGTCGCCTACGCTGTTATCCCAACGGTTAAAGGAGTTGGAAGCAGCCGGTATCATCGAGCGCACTGAGGTGAAATCCGAAAAAGGTATCTTCGAGTATCAACTCACTGAGGCCGGCAAGGACCTTCGCTCCATCGTCGACGCGATGGGCTTTTGGGGGCAGAAATGGGTTGAAGCGAGGCCGTCTCTCAAGAATCTCGATCCGTCATTGCTCATGTGGGACATGCGTCGCAACCTGAACCCCTCACCCCTGCCTGACAGACGCACCGTGATACAGTTTCTGTATCACGAGCTGCCGGCATCGAAGCGGGCGTGGTGGTTGGTCATCGAAAAGGACGGTGAGGTGGATCTCTGCTGGTCCGATCCGGGATTTGATGTCGATCTTTATGTATCGACCGACCTCCGCACGATGACATCAATCTGGATGGGGCTCACGACTGTTGCGAAAGAACGCGAGAAACTCGCGCTGACAGGCGATCGGAAGATCGCGAGCAAGATGCAGACATGGCTCGGGCTCAGCCCGTTTGCGGTCGAACGAAAGCGCGCGGCCGCTCAGCCCACCTTACGTTATTCCGATCGTTCCCGCGCAAGCGGGAAATTAGCTCGCTGAACCCCCACTTGCGCGGGGGTGAGCAGAACGAGTGGCGCAGTGTCCTAGAACGGAATCTCGTCGTCCATGTCGTCGCGCTTGCCGCCGCCACCCGCGGCAGCCATTGCCGGCTTGCGCTCGCGTGACGCAGTCGGGCCGGTCGAGCCGAAGTCGCTGTCGTCGGCGCCCGCACCGCCGCCACCGCCGGCGCGGTCGAGCATAGTCAGCGCCGAATTGAAGCCTTGCAGCACCACTTCGGTCGAATAACGGTCCTGCCCGTCCTTGTCCTGCCATTTGCGTGTTTGCAGAGCGCCTTCGAGATAAACCTTCGAGCCTTTCTTCAGGTACTGCTCGGCGATTTTCGCGAGGCCCTCGCTGAAGATGACGACGCGATGCCATTCGGTTTTTTCGCGCCGCTCGCCAGTGTTCTTGTCACGCCAGGTATCCGAGGTCGCCACCCGCAAATTGACGATCGGACGGCCGTCCTGGGTGCGGCGTACTTCCGGATCGGCGCCCAGATTGCCGATGAGAATGACCTTGTTGACGCTACCTGCCATGGTGCTCTCCGCGTGGCGAATTGCACGTCCTGCTTCAGAGGAAGCCGTCGGCGCTCGCCGTTTGGGGGCCGCGTGCCCGCGCGCGCCCGTTGAATAACAAAACTCACCCTAGTCCTCGCCAATGGGGTGACAAAGGGGCCGGCAAGCGCGTTCGGCCCTAATCCACAGGGCTTCGGGCACACCGCTGAGTCGCTCCGGGACGGCTCCTTGTTGTTCAAGTTCCTGTTATGTTCTATTTGTTCCGCACGGGGTTTTCAACCGCAATTACTGGCCCGGACTGGCAAAATGAGGGCGTTCTTACTACGTTCCCTCTTCATAAGCTCGGGCGGGCCCCCGCCATTCGCGGGTCCGGTAGGGGTGTCTTTGCCATACAGGTCCCACTTCAGGTCTCATGACCGAACGTAGCAACAAGCCCGCCCGCGCCGACGCCCGCCAGATCACCATTCGCGGCGCGCGCGAGCACAACCTCAAGAACATCGACGTCGCCATTCCGCGCGACCAGTTGGTCGTCTTTACCGGCTTGTCGGGCTCGGGCAAATCATCGCTCGCCTTCGACACGATCTATGCGGAAGGCCAGCGCCGATACGTGGAGTCGCTGTCCGCCTACGCTCGACAATTCCTCGAGATGATGCAAAAGCCGGACGTCGACCAGATCGATGGATTGTCGCCAGCAATTTCTATCGAACAGAAAACTACGTCCAAAAATCCGCGTTCGACTGTCGGCACCGTCACCGAGATCTACGATTACATGCGCCTGCTCTGGGCGCGCATCGGCGTGCCCTACTCGCCGGCAACCGGTCTGCCGATCGAGAGCCAGACAATTTCGCAGATGGTCGATCGCGTGCTGGCGCTGCCGGAAGGCACGCGCATCTACGCTTTGGCGCCGGTCGTGCGCGGCCGCAAGGGTGAATACAGGAAGGAACTCGCCGAATTCTTGCGCAAGGGCTACCAGCGCGTGAAGATCGACGGCGCGTTCTACGAAATCGGCGACGTCAAGCCGCTCGATAAGAAATTCACCCACGACATTGATGTCGTTGTCGATCGCCTCGTCGTACGCAACGATATCGGCACCCGGCTGGCGGACTCGCTCGAGCAATGTCTGAAACTGGCGGATGGGCTGGCAATTGTTGAATTGGCCGACACGAAGGCGACCGGCGCAACCGCCAATCGCGGGCGCAATGCCAACGCCGAGCGGCTGATCTTCTCCGAGAAATTCGCCTGCCCGGTTTCCGGCTTCACCATTTCGGAAATCGAGCCGCGGCTGTTCTCGTTCAACAATCCGTTCGGTGCCTGCCCGGAATGCGGTGGTCTCGGTGTCGAGCAGCACATCGACGCCGACCTCGTCATTCCCGATCGCGACGCCACGCTGCGCAAGGGCGCCATCGCGCCCTGGGCGAAATCATCCTCGCCCTATTACATCCAGACGCTCGACGCGCTCGGCAAGCACTATCGTTTCACGCTCGACAGCAAGTGGAAAGACCTGCCGAAGAAGACGCAAGATGCGATCCTCTACGGCTCCGGCGAGGACGACATCAAATTCATCTATGACGACGGCTTGCGCGGCTACACGACGAAGAAGTCGTTCGAAGGTGTCATCACCAATCTCGAGCGCCGCTTCAAGGAAACCGAGAGCGAATGGGCGCGCGATGACCTGCAGAAATATTTCACCGACGTGCCCTGCGCAGCCTGCCACGGCGCGCGGCTCAAGCCGGAAGCGCTCTGCGTCAAGATCGCGGGCAAGAACATTTCCGAAGTGGCCGAGCTGAGCGTGAAACGCGCTGGCGAATGGTTCACCGCCTTGCCCGCACAGCTCAACGCCAAGCAAAATGAAATCGGTGTGCGCGTGCTCAAGGAAATCCGCGAGCGGCTCAAGTTCCTGGTTGACGTCGGGCTCGATTATCTCACGCTCTCACGCGCATCCGGCACGCTCTCTGGCGGCGAAAGCCAGCGCATTCGCTTGGCGTCGCAGATTGGCTCCGGCCTCACCGGCGTGCTTTACGTACTGGATGAGCCGAGTATCGGCCTGCACCAACGCGACAATGCGCGTCTGCTCGAAACGCTGAAGCGCCTGCGCGATCTCGGCAACACCGTGATCGTGGTCGAGCACGATGAGGACGCCATCCGCACGGCGGACCATGTGCTTGATATCGGCCCCGGCGCCGGCATCCACGGCGGCGAGATCGTTGCCGAGGGCCAGGTGGACGACCTAATCGACGCGCCCAAATCATGGACCGGTAAATATCTCTCCGGCGAATTGTCCGTTCCAATCCCCGAACGCAAGCCGAGCTCGCGCCGCGCGCTCAAGATCATCAACGCGCGTGGCAATAACCTGAAGAACATCACCGCCGAGATTCCGCTCGGCCTGTTCACCTGCGTCACCGGCGTCTCGGGCGGCGGCAAGTCCACGCTGCTGGTCGACACGCTCTACAGCGCTGTCGCGCGCAAGCTCAACGGCGCCTCGCTGGCGCCCGCCCCGCATGACCGCATCGAGGGGCTGGAGCACATCGACAAGATCATCGACATCGACCAGTCGCCGATCGGGCGCACGCCGCGCTCGAACCCGGCGACCTATACCGGCGCTTTCACGCCGATCCGCGAATGGTTCGCGGCGCTACCCGAGAGCAAGGCGCGCGGCTACGAACCCGGCCGCTTCTCGTTCAACGTCAAGGGCGGCCGCTGCGAGGCCTGCCAGGGCGACGGCGTGATCAAGATCGAGATGCACTTTTTACCCGATGTCTACGTCACCTGCGATGTCTGCAAGGGCAAGCGCTACAACCGCGAGACGCTGGAGGTGCTGTTCAAGGGCAAGTCGATCGCCGACGTGCTCGACATGACGGTAGAAGAGGCGCTGGAATTCTTCAAGGCGGTGCCGCGCGTGCGCGATGTCCTGGCGCTCTTGCACCGCGTCGGCCTCGACTATATCCATGTCGGCCAGCAGGCTACCACTCTCTCCGGCGGCGAGGCGCAGCGCGTCAAGCTCGCGAAGGAACTGAGCAGGCGCGCCACCGGCCGCACGCTCTATATTCTCGACGAGCCCACCACCGGCCTGCATTTCCACGACGTGGCGAAGCTGCTCGACGTGCTGCACGAGCTGGTCGAGCAGGGAAACACGGTCGTCGTCATCGAGCACAATCTGGAAGTGATCAAGACGGCCGACTGGGTGATCGATCTCGGCCCCGAAGGCGGCGACGGCGGCGGCGAGATCGTCGCCAGCGGCACGCCGGAAGACATTGTGAAGGCGAAGCGGAGTTACACGGGGCAGTTTCTCGCGCCGGTGCTGGGGCGGGAAGCGAAGCGGAAGAAGAGGATCGAGGCGGCAGAGTAAATTTACAAGTAAGATACCGCTACGGTACTACCGCTGGTGCCTCTCTACTCGCGGCGGACGCTTTTCCAGCCTTGGGCCCGCTTTAGCTTCAACTTTAAATCGCAAATCCTGTGACCCGCATCACAGCGCTAATGCCAGCGCCGTATAAATATTGCATGCGAAATCGAAGGATTTTCGGGGTGCTATTATAAGTGCTCTGAAAAAAAGGGCCGCTCGTCAATAAACGGCGGCCCCAAAGAAGGCCACCGGCGGGGTGAACGCCGGTGGCCAACTATTACCAAAAAAGCATTGCCGCGTTTTTTTATGACGAAATTTAAGCTATCCCCAGTTTTTGGCGGTGACGCTTCGATGACTTCGTACCATGTAGCAAAAAAGTCACCTGACGATGGTGACCCCGCGATCTGCATCCGAGACCAGACTTTGCGAACGGTGTCCTACCACCATCGCGCATTTCGTGCACAAGCCCGGAAGTGTCACCTTACCTTCGAACGCGAAGTTTTCGATATTGTCGTAATAACGCTGGCGCAAGCATTGCCCAATCAGGTCATTTCCGACTGAGAAACCAACTCCCTGCCAGCAGCACCACGCCGAGCGCGCCCGACAACATGCCGTGCTTGGCGCGAACGCGCATCAAGCCGGTCTCATGCCCTGGAAAGAAGCTCGGCAGCGAGTCCGCCGGCACCAGGAAATAAACAGCGGCAAAGGCGATGAGGATGACGCCAAGAATGGTGACGACGGCTTTCATGCTATCCCTCCTCTTTGCCTGCAAGCATAGCAAGGCATCGAGTTGGTGGGATAGGTCTTTGCGCGGGGATGAGCGGAAAGAAAACGGCGTTCAGAAGCCCGTGGCGAAGCGCGCCATGACAACGATGATCGCAACCTGCATGGTCCCCTGCACCGCTACCACGTGCACATAAGTTTTCATCCAACGCGCGATCTTTTGCGCATCGGGCTGCACCTTCTGCACCTCGAAGAAGAGCCGAAGATTGGTCGGAAGCAAATAGCCAAGCCCCTGCACCGTGAGCACGGTGACGATGGCAAGCGCGGCGATCACCCACCAGAACTCGGGATAGTCTAGGTCGAGATAGCCCATCCGCACCGCCAGAAACCAGCCGGCGGTAGACGTGATGATGGACAGCGTTGGCATCAGGATCAGCGTGCGCGGAATGAGCCCAGCGATGATGACGCGGCGGGTCTCGAAGGAGACGCTGCGCATGATAGGGCCAATAACGAAACCCATGAACAGGTCGATTCCGGTCCATAGCGCGCCCGTCATCACGTGCACGAAGTTCAGGAACCAGAGGCTGGGACCTAAGATCGCCGCCGTCATAACCGCGAAGGCGGCAGCCGCCGCCACCAGATACCAGGCGCGCAGCGGAGCGGCGGTACGGACAGGTTGCGCGGTAATGGTATCGGCCAAATCGATCTCCCATAAGTCGGTTTTCTGGCGACCGTAACGGGGGACCTTGGCACTGCCAAGTGCGGCAACTTCATTATCAGTTTACGCACCCACATTCGACGAGCCTGCGATCTCTAGCGGCCTCTTCTTCTCGGTAATCTCATACGCGTGAACGCGACGCGTGCCGTAATCTATCGGGATCCGGAACAAGAATGCCCTGGACCCATGATCGGGGCTTCCGTTCAACACACCCTCAATTTCCGCAATCTCGCGTTTCAAAATTTCTATTTCGTGGCCACCCAGGTCTACGTCTGCAAGCGTAATCTGCGCATCGCTTTCCAATGCTCTCAAAAACTGCCTGAGCCGCGTCAGATCGACATTGAGTGGCGTTTTGACCATGCCGCAATCATATTCAGCCATCGCCTGGCGAAAAGCAGTTATCCACTCACAAAATGCATCTGAGCGTTTTCTCCTGTGGATGACCGGCGCCGAAACGCGACCGGGGGGAA
>DASSLE010000176.1:0-5108 GCA_035689725.1 Pseudolabrys sp. | reverse complement strand
ATGCAACTTGTGCAAGAAATCATCGCCATGGACTTCGGTGAGATCATCGCGATCGGCACTCCTGCTGAGATCGTCCGGCACCCGCGCGTGATCGAGGCCTATCTTGGCACAGCACAAATTGACGCTGTGGATCGGAATAAGAATGTCAGCCTTGCTTGAAATCGAGAACATCGTCGTCCGGTATGGCAAGGCGCTGGCGCTCGACCGATTATCGCTTCGCGTTGAACCGAACGAGCTTGTCGCTGTGCTGGGATCGAATGGCGCTGGCAAGACAACGTTGCTTAAAGCGATCGCGCGCACAGTGCCGCTTTCATCCGGGCACATCAGGTTCAGTGGCAGTACGCTCGATCGGCGGCCGGCGCACGAGGTGGTCGGTCTCGGAATTTGCCACTGTCCCGAAGGTCGCCGTGTGTTCCCCGAGCTCAGCGTCTCAAAAAATCTAATGCTGGGTGCCTACTTACGGAGTGACAGGGCTGGCATTGCTCGCGATCTCGAGAGAGTCTACGCGTTATTCCCAATTCTTGAGGATCGCAGCGGCCAGCAGGCAAGCACGCTATCGGGCGGGGAACAGCAAATGCTGGCTGTCGCTCGCGCGCTGATGGGCAAGCCGATGCTGCTTCTTCTCGATGAGCCATCAGTCGGCATCGCTCACCGTTTAAAGATTGAAATTTTTCAGGCGATCCGCGCCATTCAACAGGCCGGCACGGCCGTACTTCTGGTCGAACAGGACGCCCAATCGGCCCTCTCCATCGCAGAACGTGCTTACGTGCTCGAGCATGGCTGCATCGTGCGTGAGGGTAAGGCCCGCGAACTTACCAACGATGACGACATCAGACGCGTCTATCTTGGTCTGTAACGCTGCGATGATAACGCCAACGCAAGTGCAACAGGAGCGGCCACTTCTACACCAGTGAGTCCAAACTGGTCCTTCTCTGGCTAGTTGTAGTCGAGACCTAAGCCCCACAGAGGCAGCGTGCCGGCTGATCAATAGACCTGATCGGATATACTGGAGAGACCGCCGCGAGGCGGTTTTCTGTTTCGGTCACATCGTCAGCAAGCGTGTGGCGAACTGGCATTGAATTCATCGACGAGAACGAAGCCGGCCCCGGTGTGCGCCTGCGCAAGCGCCAGCGGCTGAAAAAGTCCAAATAGTCCAAGACTGGCCGGCGCCCGTAACGATCGATGAGGAAGCCGCACGCAGTGTAGCCGATGAAGGCTGCAACCGCCTGCACGAACAGGAAAACGAAAATTTGTCTCCTTGCGCTGGAGATTCTGGTCGTTCCCGCTAAGCAATTTCCTCGACTTTGATTTGGATCAATGACCGCCTCGTCGCAACGGCACCAAATCCACAGCGGCCTTACTCGCCCGGGCGGGCCCGTCGGGTCTGTTTCTTACGATCGCGATCAAAATCCAAGGAGAGGCGCATGAGCACGCTTTCCACAACCTCCAATAATGGGATCAAGTCGAAGCTCCTGTGGGCGGGCATCGCGGTGCTTGGGGCGGTATCGTTCGGCATCGTTGCGCTTAGCCGCGGCGAGACGATCAGCGCTGCCTGGCTAGTCATTGCCGCGCTGTGCATCTATTTCATTTCATACCGGTTCTATTCCCTCTTCATCGCTGAGAAAGTGCTGGGCGTCGATCCGACGCGGCAGACGCCCGCCTATAGTCACAACGATGGCCTCGATTACGTGCCGACCAACCGCTACGTGTTGTTCGGTCACCACTTCGCGGCCATCGCCGGCGCCGGACCGCTAGTCGGCCCCGTGCTCGCCGCACAGATGGGTTATCTACCCGGCACGATCTGGATTCTCGCCGGCGTCGTTTTCGCCGGCGCGGTGCAGGACATGACCGTGCTCTTCCTCTCCACCCGGCGCGATGGTCGCTCGCTCGGCGACATGGTGCGCTCGGAGATGGGGCCGGTGGCTGGCGGTATCGCGCTCATTGGCGTCCTTTTGATCATGATCATCCTGCTCGCTGTTCTGGCGCTGGTCGTGGTCAAGGCGCTGATGGGTAGCCCATGGGGCACCTTCACAGTGTTCTGCACCATCCCGATCGCGCTGCTGATGGGGATCTATGCCCGCTTCATTCGGGTCGGCCGCATCGCGGAAATGTCGGCCATCGGCGTTGTGCTGCTGTTGGCGGCGCTGATTTACGGTCGCACGGTGTCGGAGAACCCGGCGCTTGCGGCATGGTTCGACCTGAAGGGCGAGACGATGGCGTTGGTTATCATCGGCTACGGCTTCGTCGCCTCGGTGCTCCCAGTGTGGCTGCTGCTCGCGCCGCGCGACTACCTGTCGACCTTCCTCAAAGTTGGCACCATGGCGCTGCTCGCGGTCGGTATCATCCTGGTCCAACCCGAATTGAAGATGCCGGCCGTCACCAAGTTCATCGACGGCACCGGTCCGGTTTGGTCGGGCAGCCTGTTCCCCTTCCTCTTCATCACCATCGCCTGCGGTGCGGTGTCCGGCTTCCATTCGCTGATCGCGTCGGGGACGACTCCGAAGATGCTGGAGAACGAGAGCCAAGTCCGCTTCATCGGCTATGGCGCCATGCTGACGGAATCCTTCGTCGCCATCATGGCGATGATCGGGGCGACCGTACTCGAGCCCGGCGTTTATTTCGCCATGAACAGTCCGGGCGGGCTAATCGGCACCACCGCTGTGCAGGCAGCGCAGGTGATCTCTGGATGGGGCTTCATCGTCACTCCTGAAACGATCAGCCAGATTGCTCAGGACGTCGGCGAGAAGACACTGCTGTCGCGCACCGGCGGTGCTCCAACGCTCGCGGTCGGTATGGCGCACATTCTCTCCGGCATGTTTGGCGGCCGCGTCATGATGGGGATCTGGTATCACTTCGCAATCCTGTTCGAGGCGCTGTTCATTCTCACCACGGTCGACGCGGGCACGCGCGTCGCCCGCTTCATGATCCAAGACCTGATCGGCAGCGTGGTGCCGTCGTTCAAGCACACCGAGTCTTGGTCGAATAACGTAATTGGCTCGGCGTTGGCGTGCGCGGCGTGGGGCTACTTCCTGTATCAGGGCGTCATCGATCCCATGGGCGGGATCAACACCCTATGGCCGCTGTTCGGCATCTCCAATCAGATGCTGGCCGGGATCGCGCTCATCCTTTGCACCGTCGTGCTGTTCAAGATGAAGCGTCAGCGCTACGCTTGGGTGACCATCACTCCGACCCTGTGGCTCCTAGTGTGCACATTGACCGCAGGGCTGCAAAAAATCTTCAGCACCGTGCCGGCGATCGGCTTCGTCGCCCATGCATGGAGGTTCAGCGACGCCGCTGCGGCGGGCAAGATTCTCGCGCCTGCGAAGACGATGGAGGAGATGCACCGCGTCATTTTCAACGACTACGTCGACGCGACGCTCGCCGCGTTATTCGTCGCCGTCGTGCTGGCAATGACGGTCTACGGCTTGATCGCGATCCGGCGCGCCCTGGGCAATCCCAGGGTCACCGCCATCGAGATCGGTCTGCCCGCGATAATCCCGGGAGCTAGCCATGCCTGACATCCTGACGCTGAAGGAATGGTCGGTGCGGACAGCCCGTCTAATGGTTGGCATCCCCGATTATCAGACCTACGTCGACCATCGCCGGACGACCCATCCGGATCAACCCGTGATGACCTACGAAGAATTCTTCGTGGAGCGTCAGAACGCCCGCTACGCCGTCGGGAAAGGCCGCTTTCGCGGCTGCTGCTGAGCCCATTTGCACCGCGTTTCCCTCCTTCCCTGCATGCAGGAAGCGGTAAAAGAAGCGTGCGTCCGTTGCTTATATGATTCATCGACGAAAACGGCGGCGGCCCCGGTGTGCGCCTGCACAAGCGCCAGTGGCTGAAGAAGCCAAAATGATCCAGCAGGGGCAGGGTGGTGAAAACCACGCAAACCGGGCTCGGCTTGCGTGCGCGAAACTGTAGGTTTTGCGAAACGAAGCCAATTTTAATCGCAACTAGGTGCGCCAGTGTCGCGAAAATCGTATAGCCGCGACGGATTGTCGACGAGGATCGCCTGCCTGATTTCGGGCGTTGTCCAGGCGAGAAACACCTTAACAGACGAGCCGCGTCCGGCACCGCGGCGCGCGGCAAAGGCGTCGGGGCAGAACTCATCAAACATGTCGAGAAAATCGCGCGCGCCGCCGGCGCGAGCCGGATCTATTGGCTTACCAATGAAGACAATGTGTCCGCGCGCGCGCTTTACGATAAACTCGCCGATCGTTCGGGTTTCATTCAGTACCGCAAATTGTGCTGACCGCAGAACCATTACGCCACGAGCGAACATTCGATAAAGCGCGAGAGAATATTGAGGCAGCCAATGAGGCCGCCTCAAATAATTTTAGTGCGGCTGGCTGAAGCTATTTCAGATCAAAGTTTTCTCAGGCTAATGTTCGGTTAATGGCAGTCATTCGCGAGTGAGTCGATGAGCAAAGGAAGACGGAAACGCAGAAAAACAGCGGTCCGCCGCGCCAATCGCAGTGCGGCAACCAAGGAGGTGAAAAAGACTGAGATATACAGATTGATCTACGGAATGCCCGTGGACATCCAATCCGCGCGGGTCGTGCGCCCGAGAAAGAGGGCGAGACCGACCAAACGGTCCATTATTCACGAATGGGATAATTGGGCCGCCTTACATCCAGATGATCTAAAGAACTCTAGCGCGAGCATGTTGTTTTTCACCCATTTGCAGGAAAAAAAGCCGGAGCTTCTTAATTTGCGGTCTCCCGGCGATAAGTGGCAAACGGTGCATGGCTGGCTTCTTCGAGAAGGCCGCGTCAAGGATTGATGCGCTGCGGGCGAGATTTTGAAGTTCCCAAAAAAAACTAACGGGCTACCTCCGCACCCAGGCAACAAAATACTAGTACGAAAAAGCCTAACGACTTGGGTAGCCTGACCAACTGTTCAATATCCATCAACCCTATCTCGTGAACGGTGTCGCGGTGTTGTTTTCGGTTGGCATTGGTGCGTGTATTTTTCATGCTGTTGACGTCACAGCCCGCGTCGTAGTTCTGTGGTC
This sequence comes from Pseudolabrys sp., assembly GCA_035689725.1. GTDB lineage: Bacteria > Pseudomonadota > Alphaproteobacteria > Rhizobiales > Xanthobacteraceae > Pseudolabrys. The sequence continues at coordinate 90 of DASSLE010000176.1, read as the reverse complement.
CCACCTCCTACTACGGCGCGGGATTTTTCATTTCAGTACGTGCATTTTCCGTCCACTCTACCATCGCACCGTCTCATCGCGCTGCAAAGC
>DASSLE010000175.1:0-13563 GCA_035689725.1 Pseudolabrys sp. | reverse complement strand
ATTTGCTCAGTCGTTCTGCACTTGCGACGGCACCGGCAACGTGCTGATGCTCGAACATAATCCGATTACTCTTCCGACTCAGAGTATTGCGGCCGGTCAGAGTGGGTTACACTCTTTCGCCATGGTTCCGAGCCCCCGCTCAGCTTCTAATCCGAACTATCCGGCCGCCACGGGTGGTGGCAGCCTCGGCTATAATGAAATGCTCCGTAACTTCTAACCGACGAAGAAAACAGGGCGGGCCCGGGCCGCCCTCTTTCATGAAAGTCCCATCGAGATCCCCGTCGAAGCAACAGCGAAAGATTTTTTGCTCCTTCGGGAATGAATCCGATGGTGCCGGAGTCTTTTGAATGAGGTCCACTGCGTCCGCTACCAATCTGACGATCTAACTTATTGTAACGACAAGGAAAACCGTACGACGCCCCTTGACGTCAAATGGGTAGAGACGATGAAGAATTCGATCGACCGGTCACACCCACTGGATGAAGCAATCGATGCCCCGTTCAACGACTGACGATAACTCAGTGCTGCTGGTCCACGCGTATCTCGACGGCGAGCTCGATCCCGCCAACGCGTTGGGCGTCACGCAACAGATGGGTAAGGAGCCGGCGCTTTTGGCAGAGGCCGAGAGCGTAAAGGCATTGCAGCAATTGATTCATGAACGGCTGCCCCGCGAGGAGGCACCGCCCGGGCTGCGTGCTCGCATCGAGACGTCAGTCGGCGGTCTGAGACGTCAGCGCGCGCAGCCGTCATGGCGCGCGCTTGCGGCATCTATCGTCTTGACGGCCGTGGTCGCCAGCAGCTCGACATGGTTCGTGGTCGGGTCTGAACCGACAATTATGGTCGCGGACTCGCTCGTCTCGGACCACATTCGCGCGCTGATGGCGCCAGAGCCGGTCGACGTCGCGTCATCGGACCGCCACACCGTAAAGCCGTGGTTTAATGGCCGTATTCCAGAATCACCACGCGTTGTCGACCTCACCAAGCAGGATTTCCCGCTGATTGGGGGGCGCATCGATGTGCTTGGCCAGACGCCTGTCCCGACGCTGGTCTATCGCCACGCCAAGCATCTCATCAGCCTCACCGCGATGCCAGCCGAGAGCAATTTCAAAGTGGACAGGGCCCCACGTACCGTTAAAGGCTATAACGTCGTACACTGGATTGAGAACGGGGTGAGTTACTGGGCAATCTCCGACCTCGCCCCGAAGGAATTGGAAGATTTCGCTCAGCTATTCCGCACCAGCCTGACCGAATTGTAAGCGGACGAGCCGGGCGCCATGTCAATAACTTCTCTGCAGGCCAGAACTGGGTCAATAAAATCTGAAGGGCCAAGAATGCGCTTGGTTGCCTCTGGCGCCCAAGACTCGATGAGCGGCCTCGATGACAATGCGCGCTTCAGGAGCGTGGTGATGCCGCATATCAACGAGGCCTACCGGTTGGCGCATTGGCTAACCGGTAATCGCACGGACGCCGAGGATGTGGTGCAGGATGCGTCATTACGGGCCTTCCGCGCCATCCGAGAGTTCGCCGGCGGGAGTGCCCGCTCTTGGGTGCTAAGCATCGTACGCAACACCGCTTATTCCTGGCTCCGTAAGAACCGGCCGGCCGCGGTCGTTACCGTCGAAGATCTCGAGGCAGTAGAACTTCAGCAGGCCAACCCTGGCGACTCGAACGGCGAGACTCCAGAGGCAGCGCTCATCGCAAAGGTCGATGCCGAACACCTCCGCGGGGCTATCGCTGCATTACCCACGCCATTCCGGGAGACGCTCGTGCTGCGGGACATCGAGGGCCTTGACTATCGAGAAATCGCTGAGGCGACTGAAGTGCCGATAGGCACCGTGATGTCACGGCTCGCCCGAGCGCGTCGCCGCCTGATCGCTACGATCGGGAAAGAACGGTGAAGGTGGTGCCTACTACCCAATGCGGACATCGGGCAACGGCACGATCGAGACCTGACTATTCCCAGACTGGCTGCAGTTCTGCTGTGGCCTGCCAGCCGACGCGCGCGCCATAAAGGCTGGCATGATCGCGGTCATGGATGATCCTGCCAATTCCGATTGCGCTAACCCGTCCGCTTGGGCGCCCTTCGTACTCGTGGGTGAAGGTGGCGCGTTATGAATGAAATTATTTGGCACTTGGTCGCCAAGTTAATTCGTTTTGACCGATGCCCTGTAGTCGCCGGCTTACTGAAATCGCGAGAAATCAACGGTAACTTCTCAAAACGAATTTTTCTGTTCAAAAAATTCATTGAGCAAGCCGGCGGTCGACATTGCGCACTATCGCAGAAGGCGCGCCTGCGTCCGTGCTAACCGATCCAAGTGTGCTGGCAGCCTATCTCGGCACCGCCGTTATCTGCTCCATTGGCTATCCGTGACAAACTGCACACCGGATAGCGACAGCCAATCGACCGAAGCAGCGGTGCCAGAAGCGGACATTTCAGTTCATTTGAATGCTACAACCAAAGCGATAAACAGGACAGCAAATATGGCGGGGAAGGCAAGCGCCAATGTCAGAGCGGTTTTGGGGGCACGTGCCTTCAGGGCAAGCACGAGAGCGGGCACGCCGGTCACAAGAATCAGCGCCGTCACAGCCATCCCCGCAACGTTGTCCAATCCTTTCGTGGCCTGATCCGATCCCGACAGGAAGGTCGCGGATGCGATGAATATCGACGCCACGAAATCGAGGACGGATACAATGATCGTGGCAAACCGAAGGGTCATACGGCTAATTTAACTGAGGGATGCGCGCCGACGATAAAATTGAATGAGTAGCGATGCCGTGGAGAATCAATAGTGCGGGTCGTACATTTGTGGCTGCACATATCCGAGCAAATCGTTTGGTGCTTGGCCAGCCGCAAGACCCCGTTTGTAGGCGACATCGGCGACCGCTGCGGCGATTTGGGCCGAGACCTCGCGAATTCGCGGTAATGCTGGATAGAGACTGCCTTGCTTGATGTCCTCTTCGCTCACGAGCTGTGCCAGCGTACGCGCAGCGGCCATGAACATCTCATCGGTTACGAGCCGCGTGCCACTCGCGATCGCGCCCAGCCCGACGCCGGGGAAAATGTAGGAGTTATTCCCCTGACGCGACACGAACGTCTTGCCGTCGAGTTTGACCGGGTCATAGGGGCTGCCGCATGCGAACAGCGCGCGGCCATCGGTGTGGCGGTAGGCCTCTTCGGCGGAGCATTCTGCCTTCGAGGTCGGGTTGGAGAGCGCAAATACAATCGGCCGCTTGTTGATTTGCGCCATCATTCGCAGAACCTCGGGCGTGAAGGTCCCGCCGACCGCCGCAACGCCGATGATTGCACTGGGCTTTAGCATTCGGATCGCAGTCAGAAAATCCTCGACTGGCACGTGTTCGTGGGCATAGCGGAGCTTATGCTCAGTGAGGTTGCTGCGATTTTTTACGACCAGTCCGCGCGAATCCACCAGCCAAATCCGCAAGCGCGCTTCGGCTTCGGTGGCACCTTCGGCTACCATGGCTGAGACCACCAGGTCGGCGATGCCGGTCGCCGCCTCGCCGGCGCCGAGAAACAATACTTTCTGGTCGAAAAGTTTGCCGCCGGTAACACGCAACGCTGAGAACAGTCCGGCAAGCGCTACCGCGGCCGTTCCCTGAATGTCGTCATTAAAGGTCGGAATCTTGTCGCGATATTTGTCCAGTAGATGAAACGCCGCATGATTTGCGAAATCCTCGAACTGAATCAGCACGCCGGGGAACACGGCGCGCGCAGCGGTTATAAATTCGTCCACGAATTCGTCATATGCCGCGCCGCTGAGCCGCTTTTGGCGCAGGCCGACATAATAATGATCATTGAGCAACGTTTCGTTGTTTGTGCCCACATCCAGCATCACTGGTAGGCAGAGCTTCGGATGGACTCCGGCACAAGCGGTGTAGAGGGAGAGCTTACCGACCGGAATACCCATTCCGTTTGCGCCAAGATCGCCGAGGCCCAAAATGCGTTCTCCGTCGGTCACGACGATGAGTTTTGCTTCATATGGCCAATTGGCTAAGAGTTCGCGGATACGACCGCGATCATTGGCGCCGATAAATAATCCGCGCGGCCGTTGGAAGATGTGGCCAAATCTTTGGCAGGCTAGCCCCACAGTCGGGGTATAGATGAGCGGCTGGATCTCATCGATGTTGTCGCAGACGACGCGAAAAAATAGCGCCTCGTTGCGATCGTGGAGAGCGTTGAGCGCCACGTATTTTTCGAGGTCATTCGGCAGCCGGCGCAAATTCGTCATGACGCGCTTTGCCTGCGCGTCCATCGAAAGCACGTTGGCAGGCAAAAGACCCCGTAAGCCGAGCGCGTCACGTTCCTGTTCGGTGAAGGCTGTCCCCTTGTTCAGCAACGGATCGCGCAAGAGCGCCATGCCGCGAGGTGAATCTGCGTCGATTGAGCGAATGGTTTCATGTTCACGCATGTTCACAACAATCCTCCGGCGTACGTCCCAAGCGATTTAAGGGCCTTCCCGGTATTTGGATAAAAATGGCCGATCAAAATGCCGATGACGATCGCAAGAAGCACTTGGATATATAAAATACTGTACCAGGGCCGGTGCGGCTGCAACGCGATTGCATTTTTTGACATTTCGAGCCTTGAGTCAGATGGCAATGGCCAAAATAGCACCTTTACTTGGAGACTCGCAGAAACCTCGGAAGCTGTCGCAGGTTTCATCAAACATCGCATATCCTCGGTCGATTAGGGGTCACGAGGTTCAAGTTTTTATCAGCAACCGGGCCTTGTCCAATAGTCAATATATCCGTAGGCATGGCGGGCGTTTTTCCGCGGTTTGACGCAGACGGGTTTAATTTGTCGAATAATCGACACCTTAGCGGGCCGATGTCCGCTCTGGGTCAAAAGCGGACAACCATCCCAGCCCAAAATTCGGTTTTGTCCGCTTTGTGCCAATGGCGGACATTAAAGATCAGTTTGAGTGAACCTTTCGGATGCGTACAGCGTCTCGTTCATTTGTCCTGCTTTTGCGGCAAGGATTGCGCTGCCGAGCAACCGATTTGCGGGTTCCGAAGCGATGATTCTGTTAATTGTAAGGTTTTTAGTTCGATTGACGTCGGCCCATGAAAATTCGCACAATGGGTACATACAACGTGTTCGACGGCGAGCGATGCAGTGGCCTTATTTTTTGGGCCGACGCCGCCAAGCATGCGCTTCGGAATAGATTGACTGTACGGTGTTTGGAGCATCGGGGCACACCAGCAATTCGGAGGACACATGACAAAGGCTAGCCTGCAATCTAGTCTAATCGTCCTTGCTTGCGGCGCCGCACTTGCGCTCGCTACCCCGTCGATGGCAGCTATGGTCAACCTGAAGGCCGACTTGAAAGCGTCCAGCGAAGTCCCGCCGAATGAGAGCACGGGGACCGGCTCAGTGACCGCGACTTTCGATACGGACAGCAACAAGCTGTCATGGAAAGGCACCGTGTCGGGTTTGAGCGGTCCGGTGACGGCCGCGCATTTTCACACCGCAGACGTCGGCAGGAACGGTGCCGTGGCGGTTGCGATCATCGGCGCCGACAAAGGCGCATTTGAAGGATCGGCCACGCTTACCGACACTCAAGCCGAAGACCTGATGGCTGCCAAGTGGTACGTCAACATCCACACAGCGACTTACAAAGCCGGCGAAATTCGAGGTCAGGTGACGCGGTGATGGGATTCATTCGATCACCTCGTCGGCGCGGGCGAGGAGCGCGGGCGCAATCTCAAGACCGATCGCCTTGGCGGCCTTGAGATTGATGACTAGCTCAAACGTGGTTGGCAGTTGGACCGGCAAATCGGCGGGCTTGGCTCCTTTGAGAATCTTGCCGGCATAGACACCGGCCCCGCGATACGCGTCCGCTATGCTAGCCCCATAGCTGATCACACCACCGGCGGCGACAAACTCGCGCGATTCATAGATCGCGGGCACTTTATAACGCGCCGCTAGCGCGACGATTTGATCATGCAACCGGCTTAATAACGGATCGGCAGCGACGAGGAGTGCACCGGCCTGCTGCTGGACTGTTGTAGCGAACACAGCTTCTAGGTCGCGTTCGGTGCGGGCCTCCAAGACATAGATCTGTTGTCCATTATTGGCCGCTGCCGTTTCCAGAGCTCCCAATTGGGAGTCGGTATCCGGGAATTCCGGGTTCACCAGAACTGCGATCATTGTGCTTTTAGGCACCAGTTCACGCACAAGCGCCAGTCGCTTTGCCTCTAGCGCTGACGCAATCAGACTCATGCCGGTGACGTTCCCACCCGGTCGGTTGAGGCTGTCGACAAGCCCTATACTGACTGGGTCGCCGTCGACGACAAAGACAATGGGAATTTTGTTTGTTGCCGCCTTTGCCGCAAGCGCCGAAGGTTCAGCGCCGGCTGTGACGATCACAGATACCTGCCGATTGACCAATTCCGCCGCCAGTGCTGGCAGGCTGTCGTAGTTGTCATGCGCCCAGCGGTATTCAATTGCTACATTCTTACCCTCAATGAAGCCGGATTCGTTCAAGCCCGCACGCAGCGCACGCGTAAAGTGGGCGGATTCATCAACCGATGCGCTGCCGAGCAATCCGATCAGCGGCATCGTGTTTGGTTGCGCACGCACCGTGAACGGCCATGTAGCCGCAAACCCGCCGAGAATCTGGATGAACTGGCGCCGTCTCATTGCCTCCCCCGAGGCTCAGGGCAGGGCATCGTAACGTGTCAAACGGGCAGACTGAAAGGGGGGCCACAGGTCGTATTGCAGCGATCAATGTCCGCTTTATTCGCGACCTAGCCGGTCAAGGCTGACGCTCGTACTTGTCCGTCGTTACTCCAATAGCGGACAATCAGGATGATTGACGCGCCCGCCGCGGCCATTTCAACGCTGGCTAAAATTTTACGATACGGAGACCCGCAATTGCGCTAATATTCTGGTGGGGTTGAGGGGCTTCCAACAAGGGAGTCCCCAGATGTGTGACTACAGCCTTCAAAACATCAGGTCGCGGCCTGCGAAGGTTGGCGACAAACTCACCACACGTGACTTTGGTACCTGCACGCGTGGATTCGCTGCGGCGGAAGATGCTGGCGTGGCGGTTTGTGTTCTTCCGGGAACCGAGCTTGCGTTTTCCAGCGCGGTAAAAGTTGCAGACTTTCGCTTCGTCGTTCGTTGGAAGGTGGAAACACTAAGTCACGCGACAGCAATCTTCCGACAAGTGAATAAGAACGAACCGCTGATGCATCACGATGCGCTCGAATTTCCGGATGGGCACATTGTTCTCCTGACTAAGCTATGTGAGGGCCAGGAGGCAACAGTGCTTCAGCTACCTGCGCAACCAACGAGCGCGGCCGAGGTAAATGCCCAGACGCGCATTGCCTACGCGGGCTGAAAGTTCGGATGATCTTTGTAGGCTGCTGCCTTGCTTACGAAAGCAGCCTACTTTTTTTGAATTTTTCTATATTTCTTGGTGCGACGAGGTGGGCGTATGACCAACGTCAAAGTCACCTGTGCTTGCGGCGCGCTCTACGAGGTGATTGAAACTAAAGGTCCTCTAGGGACCCGGCACCTTTTAAGTGCGTCTTATGCCAGAAAGAATTGTTCGCATGGGAGGGAGATAATGTCGGACAGTTACGCCTTATATGGCGCCCTGACTCGGACCGAGAGTAAGCGCTAAAGCACGCGCGCCGACGAGGTGATCGAATGGCGCACTACAAAGGCCGCACCAGCCCCAAAGCCATCGAGCGGGACTTCCCGCACTTCGTCGACGTCGCCGTTCCGCTCGGAGTCTTCGGCAAGCAGTTCGACGCTATGCATGAGTGGCATCGATCACGCGGCAACGAGGCGCATCAAGGTCGTGGCCAACGCGAGGAAGGCCAGAATTTTATCCGCTGATGTTTCGCTGATTTGAAAATGGCTGCCGATTTCGCTGCTCAGTTCGGCGGCACCATCATGACATAATCGCGATGTCCGCTTTACCCCCAAAAGCGGACATTCTCAGATGAGCTGACACAAATGACAGTGGCTTTCTCGTTGTGACTGTCGTCACAGAAATTGCGATTTACCCACTCGCTCGACGATCGTCGATCTGATCAGCCGCCTCCTCACAAGCGGCTGCTAATTCCAGAAATTCCTGTTTGGCGGCGGCGTCTGTCGCGCTATCAGCGAGTTCTCGATATTTAGCCGCTTGCTCTCGATAATAATCAGAGTTGTGCATGCGACGTTTGCCTCTCGCCACAAATTGTACAACAGGCTCATAGCGAGACAACGCCCTGAATTCTTTGCGGTCATTTCAAGCTACACGTGGGCACGATTGGTAGCGTTTTACCGGCTGGACGTTGCGCGAAATTCAGTCGTTGTGTGACGTGCGCGCTACAGCCAGCGCCGCCGGCGGTCGCTTATACTGCGGGATACGAGACAGTCCAACAGCGAGTATTGGCGATGATGGCGTACGTGGTGAGTGAAGGCAGATTGTTTGCGTTGAAACCTTCAGAATGGTCAATGCTATTGGCCGGCGTGGCACTCTGCGGATTTGCTATGCTGTTTTTCTGATCACCAGTCCGGGCGCGGTACCGACCGCCTCGGTGGTGCCGGTTGCGTGAGAACTCCTAGGGGGACGGAGGTTCGCAATCGGCCAGGGGGACCTGCCGAGGCGGCCGGCCCGGGCGCTAGCTAGGTACGCAATTTGAAAATTGAAGGCCGGCGCGCGCAATCGCCGCGTTCGAAGTTCCCTCGGCAGATTTCGGTTGGCTTTCGCCAAAGAGGTTGACGAATAGCTCAAACTTGGTCGGCTCGGTTTCAGTCACCAGCGGGTTCTTTAGGTCTGCCGCGCATCGTAGAAACAAACACGTTCTAGAAATGGCCTAATTCTCGCCTTCAAATGGCTCGGTCCGGCACCTATTACCCCCGGCCTTCGGTGGGGGCCAATCCAGGAGTTTTAAATGATCGTGCGCTTGGGCGCCGCGATATGCGGCGCCGTGATTTTATTTGCCTGCTCATCTGCCGCCATGGCTGAGTCTGGAATTGCTTCCGTTTATGCCTATGCCGGCGGAAAAACCGCCAGCGGCGAACGCACGAATCCCGGCGGACTTACCGCTGCGCATCGCACACTGGCATTCGGCACGCATGTGCACGTGATCAATCGGCGCAACGGGCGTAGCATCACTGTACGGATCAATGACCGCGGTCCATTCGTGCGCGGCCGTGTGATTGACCTTACTCCGGCAGGAGCGCGCGCCTTAGGCTTTTCCGGGCTTGCGCCCGTGACGTTGGAACCTGCTCGTACTTAGTCGGTGGCTGGAGTGCAGATGGTGTGTCCAGCAGTTCATTGTGTCATTGCATGTCCGCTTTGGCTCAAAGCAGACATTGCGCCCATCAACTGCAATGTCCGCTTTACCCCCAAAAGCGGACATTGATCGGCGATCCCGAAATGTCCCGTTAAGTGCCCAGGAGCGGACATTCGAGAGTGCGGCTCACAGCTGGTCAATGGCCGCTGTTACTTCAATAGCGGACAAAGGCGGGTGCGGTCGGATTGTCCGCTAAGTGCCAATAAGAGACGTCGGAACCTAGCGCTCCGAGCGGGCGGTCGCCGCCGACTTAGTACTAGACCTTAGCCACGATTATGTGTGCCTGGATTTTGGCAGCAACGTCGCCGCTTCCGTGTCTGCTCGCGATCTTGGACGCGGCGTAGTCGGTTGCGGCCTCGAGCTTGCCTGCATCTCTGGCTTCGATCTCGTTGCGTAGTGGGGTCCCCTGACAGTAGGCAACAGCAGGATACCGCGGCGAGGATGCGCGGCTCTGCTCGGCTTTAGTCTCAATCACCACGCTGGAGAATCCTGCCTTCTCCAACTCACTACGGATCACGGCGGTGTCGTAATAGCCGTGCGGCGTGCGTGCCAGAAACCGTGGCGGATCGTTCGGAAAGACTTCCGCGAGCGCGTTCGTTACATCATTCGCAAACACGTTCTCCTCAATGCGATCCCATACGTTGAACAAGAAACATCCTCCTGGCTTGAGGACCCGCTTTGCCTCACGGTAGCCCAATTGGCGGTCGGGGAAGAACATGACGCCAAACTGGCAACATACGAGATCGAAGGCGGCATCTTCGAACGGCAGCGCTTGAGCATCTGCTTTGCGCCAGCTGATGCGACTGTCGGCGACTTGTCGCGTAGCAGCGTAGTCAAGCATCGGCTGGTTGAGGTCGGTTACGACAAAGCTGGCGTCCGGAGAAAGTCTCGGCATCAATGCTCTGGTGACCACGCCACTGCCAGCAGCGATTTCTAAAACGGTACGTCTACTCGTTTTGCAATATCCTGGGCGAAGCTCTTGAAGATCAACGGGACTAGGTAGCGGTCGTAGTATTCCGGGATCGAGCCAGCGAACACCTTGTCCGTCTCAGACATTGCTTGTCTCCTACCAACGCACTCCAGGTCCAACTTGTTAGCTAGAAGCCATGGCAAGCCAGTGGCAAGTACTAAATTACACTGGCGCCTTATGTCCGCTTTGGGTCATTAGCGACTTAGTTGGTCAAGGCGGCCGCTCGTACTTGTTCGCTGTTACTCCAAAATCGTAATTTATGCTGTCACGGCGTCGTGTCCGTACGATTTGCGATGTCCGCTTTACCCCCCAAAAGCGGACTCATACAGTGCGTCAAAGAGGATCGTTATTCGATCACCTCGTCGGATCTAACGACCTGCTCGAACACAGCGCGCCGAGTGGAATCACCAGATCGCCCGGTGGACGCCGCTTCATCGGCTGGAGATCAACCTCAGCCACGGCGCCGCGTGGAAGGCGCTCATCAGCAGATACATCAGCGTCATTCCGCTCATCGGCGATGAGCCTTGCATCGCCATGCAGAGCATGTCCGGCTGGCCGCTGAATAAGCCGGTCCACAGCGCCATGATGGCGAACGTGGGCGCAGCAGCGAGACCGAGCCAGCCGGCCGCGCCGGAAGCGGCACGGCCGCCTCCGGCACAGGTCTCGCCGTCGTGACGCACGACAGGAGACATCGACACGTCAGTCATGGCCATACCGATCGTGGTGACGCCACCAGACACCGGTCTCGTTGCGGCCCTTGGGGGCGCGGTCGAGCCACTGGTACATGCCCCACAAGCCGTCCAGGCCGCGCGCGTAGGTCGAATAGGTGTGGTAGACGACGCCGTCCTCAAGCACGAACGCGCTCATGCCCGGCCTCTCGCGCACATACGCGACCGGATCGGCGCCGGCCATGGCCGCGTTTTCCACGACGACCGGCGGAACCGTTTTCGCGTCCATCGCGTGAGTGCCCCGCGCGTAGTTATATTCGAAGCCGCCTCGGCGCTGTTGCTCATCCGTAATCGAGACGTTGAAGTCGTAGTTGAAGCCGCCGCCGACCGAAGATGCCCAGGGAAACGTCCAGCCCATCCGCTGCTTGAACGCCTGCAGCTTCGCAAGCGGTACCCGCGACACCGCCGTGAATGCTACATCGTGATTTTCCAGATGGACAAAGATGCCGTTGAAGCCGTCGGCGATCGCCGAGCAAGACGCGCATCCCGCCTTGTAGTCGGGCCCGAACATAAAGTGATAGACGAGAAGCTGCGAGCGTCCACCGAACAGGTCCTTTAGCGTCTTGCTGCCAGCCTCGGTGTCAAACGTGTAAGTCTTGTCGACTCGGACCCAAGGCAAGCGTTGGCGGAGCTGCGCGATCTCGTCACTGCGCCGCGTCAGGTCCTTCTCGGCGGCGAGCAGATCGAGTCGCGCTTCAAGCCATTTGTCACGTGTTGCGGTGATATGTGTCGTCATATTTTCTCTCCTTTCGCTGCCCGAGGCGGCGACTGCGTTTCCGCAGTGGCTTGCCGGGCGCTGATCGTGAGATAGATTTACCGCCGGCCGTCGAACGGCCGGGAGTGACAAGTGTGTCGGGATTTCAATGGACTCGCTGATCACCGCCGCGGCGCACGCGCTCGCAATGGGAAATCCGCTCGACGCGTTGAACTTCATCGCATTGCGCGACGATCCGCCGGCGTTGGCGCTTCGCGGCATCGCGATGGCACAACTCGGCGATTTCACCCGCGCCAAGATACTGCTGCGACGCGCGGCCCGCGCCTTCGGCCCACGGGAGGCCGTCGCCCGCGCGCGTTGCGTGGTCGCCGAGGCCGAGATAGCGCTCGTCTCGCGCGACCTCAATTGGCCGGTGAAGGCGCTCGACACGGCGCATGACGCGCTCGAACGGCACGGCGACGGCGCCAATGCCGCGCAGGCGCGCTATCTCAAGACCCGCTACCTCCTTCTGATCGGCCGCCTCGACGAGGCCGAGCGTTTCCTTGTAGGTTTCGATCCCTCTCCACTGCTACCCGCATCACGCGCGGCCCACGAGCTGGTTGTTGCCGGCATCGCAATGCGGCGTCTCCGGATCAAGGCGGCGTCTGCGGCGCTAGCGCGGGCCGAACGCGCCGCGCGGCAGGCCCGCATCCCGCCGCTCTTGGCCGAAGTTGAAAGCGCGGTCCTAGTCCTCAATACACCCGCGGCGCGGCTGATCGCACGCGGCAAGGAGCGACTTCTGCGGCTCGATGATATCGAAACACTGTTGGCGTCGAAGGCGCTCGTCGTCGATGCCTGCCGCCACGTTGTCTGCCGCGCCGGCAAGGTGATTTCGCTGGAGACGCGCTCGGTACTGTTCGCCCTCGCCCGCGCGCTTGCCGAAGCTTGGCCCGGCGACGTGCCACGGGGCGTGCTGCTCGCGCGCGCGTTTCGCGCTAAGCACGCGGATGAATCGCATCGCGCACGACTGCGCGTCGAGATTGGTCGTCTGCGCAAGGCGCTCGGCGCGGCCGCTGGCATCGACGCGACCAAGGCCGGCTTTGCGCTCGCGCCGCGCTGCGCCCGCGATGTCGCTGTGCTCGCGCCACTGACGGATGAAGCGCATGCGACCGTGCTGGCCCTCCTGGCGGACGGCGAAGCATGGTCGAGTTCGGCACTGGCGCTGGCGCTCGGCGCAAGTCAGCGCACCGTGCAGCGCGCGCTCGACGATCTCACTCTGGATGGCAAGGTGCAGGCGATCGGCCGCGGCCGGGCACGCCGCTGGATGACGTCGCCGGTGCCGGGTTTCCCGACAACCTTGTTACTCCCCAGCGCGCTGCCGGGTGGCTAGGATGACCACATGAAACGAACAGCAGCGACAATCGTCCGCGAATACGGCCCCTTTCCGGGTGTCACGCATGTGCATGGGGTCAGCTATGACGGCACCAATGTCTGGATCGCGACCGGCGACACGCTGAACGCGATCGACCCGGCGAGCGGGAAACCGGTACGCTCGCTCGATGTCCCCGCGCATGCGGGAACGGCCTACGATGGCCGACACCTGTACCAAATTTCCGGGGATCGCATTCAGAAGGTCGATCCGACGACCGGCCGCGTGGTCGCTACCATCCCGACACCCGACGGCGGCGCCTCCGGAATGGCGTGGGCGGAAGGGAGCCTCTGGGTCGGGCAGCATCGCAAACGCAAGATCCATCAGGTCGATCCGCAGACCGGCGCGATCCTTCGCACCATCGAGTCGAACCGTTTCGTCACCGGCGTCACCTGGGTCGATGGCGAACTCTGGCACGGCACGT
>DASSLE010000174.1:0-7101 GCA_035689725.1 Pseudolabrys sp. | reverse complement strand
TTCATCGGCCGCCGTCCGATTGCGGCATTTGGCAATTCCGACGGCGACCTCGAAATGCTGCAATGGACCACGATGAGCGGCGGCGTACGTCTTGGCCTGATCGTTCACCACACCGACGCCGAGCGAGAATATGCCTATGACCGTAAGACCGAGTTTGGGAAACTCGACGAGGCTCTGGATGCCGCGGCCGTGAATAAATGGACGGTGGTCAGCATGAAAGATGACTGGAAACGCATTTTTGCATTTCAGTAGTGCTTTTCGGGGATGCATTACCCTGACAAACTGTGGTCGCGCCCGGTAAGCTTACCCCTCTTTAAAGGACCATTCGCTTGGCGCGATCCCGGCCTCCCCGGCCCCGTCGAGAACCGCAGCCCGCGCCTGACGGCGCCGAGGCGAGCACTCCCGCAAGGCCCCGCTCCCGAAGGGCGATCTTCACTATTGCCACTACAGTCGCACTGCTTGTGTGCTTTGGCGTCATAGCGTGGCCATTTCTATTGGGCGGCGTCTACCGGCTGGTGTCGGTTGACCAATCGGAACCCTCGGCCCAAGCGACATTCGTCGGCAGCGAAACCTGCGCCGGTTGTCATCGGACGGAAGCCGACCTTTGGCGTGGCTCCCAGCACAAGCAGGCCATGGATCATGCGACTGAAAAATCCGTGCGCGGCGATTTTAACGATGCCAGCTTTGACTATTACGGCGTGCGCTCACGCTTTTTCCGCAAGGATGGAAAATTCTTTGTCGAGACCGATGGGCCCGATGGCAAACTGGCCACCTTCCAGGTGAAGTACACCTTCGGCATCGACCCCCTCCAACAATACCTGATCGAATTTCCCGACGGCCGGATACAGGCACTCTCAGTCGCATGGGACAGCCGGCCGAAGGACAAGGGTGGCCAGCGCTGGTTCCATCTCTATCCAGACGAGAACATCCGGCACAACGACGTTCTGCACTGGACCAAGCTTAATCAGAACTGGAATTTCATGTGCGCGGAATGCCATTCGACCGGGCTTCGCAAGAACTACGACGCGGCAAACGATCGCTATGCGACAACCTGGTCGGAGATCAGCGTCGGCTGCGAGGCCTGTCACGGACAAGGTTCCAATCACGTTTCCTGGGCGCGCGCGCAACAAAACTGGTGGCCGTTCAACCGCCGCGAAGACCGCAGCAAGGGCCTGCTTGCGCGCTTTGACGAGCGCCAGGGTGTCGGTTGGTCGCAGGATCCGCGCAGCGGAAAGCTGCAGCGCAATCTTCCGACGAATCTTCTGCGCACCGAGGTCGAAATGTGCGGCCGGTGTCACGCGCGCCGCAGCGAGATTTCCGAGGATTGGGTGCCGGGACGATGGCTATCCGACACACACGCCATCGCCTCTCCGATTGGGAGAAGTGTCTACTGGCCCGACGGGCAAATTCGCGACGTCGAGGAACCCTACAATTACGTTCCCTTCAAGCAGAGCAAAATGTTCGCAGCCGGCGTGACATGCAGCGACTGCCATAATCCGCATAGCGGCAAGCAAATCCTTGCCGGCAACGCCGTCTGCCTCCAGTGCCACGCTTCGGAGACCTATGCGAGCGCAAAGCACAGCCACCATGACCAAGCCAACGCGGAGCCGAACTGCATTTCGTGTCATATGCCCGCGCGGACCTATATGGTGGTCGACCCCCGGCACGATCACAGCATGCGCATTCCGCGGCCGGATTTATCGGTGAAACTCGGCACGCCAAACGCCTGCAATTACTGTCACACCAACAAGTTGGCTCAATGGGCAGCGGACGCGGTGGAGCGCTGGTTCGGGCCCGATCGCAAGGGCGTCCAGACTTATGCCGACGCTTTCCATGCGGCCTGGGGCGATCGCGCTGACGCTGAAAAACTCCTCGCGTCCGTAGCCGCCGATGGAAATATGCCCAATGTCGCCCGCGCGAGCGCGCTGGCGGAGCTCGCTTCCCATGTTTCGCCGGCGAATGCCGACCTCGCGCGCCGAAGCCTCTCCGACCCCGATCCGATGGTGCGGATCGGTGCGATGGACATGCTTGCGAACGTTCCGGCCGCGCAGATCTGGCCGCTGGTGGCGCCTCTTCTTTCGGATCCTGTGCGCGGCGTTCGTACGCACGCCGCCTCTCTTCTCGCCTCTGTCCCAACCGAACGCCAGGGGCCTACCGACCGTGAACGCTTCGAGAGTGCAGCGGCCGAGCTTGTTGCCGCACTTCGGCTCAATGCCGACCGGCCGGAGGATCGTTCCAGCCTCGCGAATTTCTACGCGCGGCGCGGTCTCACTGCAGAAGCTGAAGCCGAATACAAGGCCGCGCTGCGGCTCAGCCCGCAATATACGCTTGCGGCCATCAATCTCGTCGATCTTTATCGGCAACTCGGTCGCGATGGTGATGGAGAAAGCACATTGCGCGCGGCGATCGCCGCATCACCCCAGGATGCGGGCTTGCACCATGCGCTGGGCCTGACACTCAGCCGCATGAAACGCTCCGATGAAGCGCTTGGCGAAATTGGTCGTGCCGCCGAACTTGAGCCGGACCGCGCGAGATACGCTTATGTTTACGCCGTCGCGCTGCATTCCGCCGGGCGTAGCGACGAGGCAATGACCGTTCTTAAGAAGAGCTTGGTGGCGCATCCTGGCGACCGCGACACACTGTTGGCGCTCATCAGTTTCGCTCGCGATAGTGGGGACTTTAACGGTGCGCTCGCATACGCCAATCAGCTCGCCCAATTTAATCCGGACGATCCAAACCTGAAAGCACTCATCGAAGATCTTAAACAACGCTCGGGCGATAAGCCTAACCCACAATAAAAACCCCGGGACATCGCAACAAACAAATTTAGAATTCGCTAAGCGAATCAGTTGCCTACTATGCAGGCGCCTAAACTCTTAACGCACTCTTTCGCTGTGATTGCCGGGCACCCGGCGTCGGCGCAGGTTACGCCGGTCAACGTGACGCAGGCGTGGCATAGTGGCTGGCAAGCGAATCGCCGCGACCCTATCTGAAGGCTTCAATGGCCAAGACAGCGACAAAGAAAAAATCCGCAAAACAGCCCGACCTGTTCGACACCCGTGCGGCAAAATCGTCGGCCCGCAAGCCGCCGAAAGCGTCGGCGCGCGCTAAAACCAGCGCGCGCGCGAAACCTGCCGTACGCGGTTCGAGCGCGGAGGCCGGCTACACTGCCAAGCATATCGAGGTGCTGGAAGGCCTTGAGCCGGTACGCCGCCGCCCGGGCATGTATATCGGCGGCACGGACGAAAAGGCGCTGCACCACCTGTTCGCTGAGGTGATCGACAACGCCATGGACGAGGCGCTGGCCGGCCACGCCGACTGGATCGAAGTCGAGATGGAAGCGAATGGATTCGTCAGCGTGACCGACAACGGTCGCGGTATTCCTGTCGATCCGCATCCGAAATTCAAGAACAAGTCCGCGCTGGAAGTGATCATGTGCATGCTGCACGCGGGCGGCAAATTCGACTCGAAAGTCTACGAGACTTCCGGCGGCCTGCACGGTGTCGGCGTCTCGGTTGCCAATGCGCTGTCCGAACGCATGGAAGTCGAGGTCGCACGCGAACAGCAGCTCTACCGGATGGCGTTCGAACGCGGTAAGCCAAAAGGCAAGCTGGAGAAAGCCGGCCGCGCGCCGAACCGGCGCGGCACGAAGATTCGCTTCCGACCCGACCCACAGATTTTCGGACCCAAGGCCGCCTTTAAGGCCGAGCGCGTCTTCAAGATGGCGCGCTCGAAGGCCTATCTGTTCGGCGGCGTCGAAATCCGCTGGCATTGCGACAAGGCGTTGCTCAAGGGCCTCGAAGATGTGCCCGAGAAAGCCACGTTCCATTTCGAACAAGGTCTGAAGGATTATCTGTCCGAGACGCTCGCTGGCTCGACATTGGTCCACCCGGACGTTTTCACCGGCAGCGTCGGCAAGACTGGTTCGCATGGCACGGTGCAATGGGCAGTGGCGTGGACCGCCGATGCCGACGGGTTTTTACAATCGTATTGCAACACGATTCCGACGCCGGACGGCGGCACCCATGAATCGGGTCTGCGCACCGCGTTGCTGCGCGGCTTGAAGGATCATGCCACGCGTGTCGGCCAGGAAAAACGCGCTGCGCCGGTCACCAGCGAAGATGTGATGACGGGTGCCGGCTGCATGCTTTCGGTGTTCATCCGCGAGCCGGAATTCCAGGGCCAGACCAAGGACCGCCTCGCCACCGCCGAAGCGCAGCGCATCGTCGAGCAGGCGATCAAGGACCCGTTCGACCATTGGCTTGCAGGCAACCCGCTGCAGGCCAGCAGGCTGCTCGATTTTGTCATCGAGCGCGCCGAGGAGCGCTTGCGCCGCCGGCAAGAGAAGGACATCGCGCGCAAGACCGCGGTGCGCAAATTGCGCCTCCCCGGCAAGCTCGCCGACTGCACCTCATCGGCGTCCGAAGGCTCCGAGATTTTCATTGTCGAGGGAGACAGCGCCGGTGGCTCCGCCAAACAGGCCCGTGACCGCCGCACGCAGGCCGTGCTGCCACTGCGCGGCAAGATCTTGAACGTCGCCTCCGCCGGCAAGGACAAGCTCGCCCAGAACGCGCAGCTTGCTGATCTGATCCAGGCGCTTGGCTGCGGCACCGGCACGCACTATCACGAAAAAGATCTGCGCTACGAGAAAGTCATCATCATGACCGACGCCGATGTCGACGGCGCGCATATCGCTTCACTCCTGATCACCTTCTTCTACAGGCAGATGCAGAAGCTGATCGAGGGCGGCCGGCTCTATCTCGCAGTCCCGCCGCTTTACCGCCTCGCGCACGGCGGCAAGATCGTGTACGCGCGCGACGACAAGCACAAGGAAGCGTTGCTCAAGAAAGAATTTCACACCAACGCGAAGGTTGAGGTTAGTCGCTTCAAGGGCCTCGGCGAGATGATGGCAGCACAACTGAAAGAAACCACCATGGATCCCGGCAAGCGCACGCTGCTGCGCGTGGTCCTGGCTGACAAAGAGATGAAGCCGACTGCGCGCGCGGTCGAGCGCCTGATGGGCACCAAAGCCGAGGCGCGCTTCGAGTTCATCCAGGAGAAGGCGGAATTCGCGAACGCTGAATTGCTGGACGTTTGATACTCGTCGGTCTTGCCAGACCCCTCCACTCGCCAGCGGATTTTTCGCGCAACTATCAGCTACCCCAACTGTCGTCGCCGCACCCGGGTCCGGCTTCGTCGGCCCGAGTGCAGGCTCCGGCTGGGACCCATACGTAGCAACTATCGAGAGACTGCAGCGTATGGGGTCACGGGCCTCGCGCTGACCCGCTCGCCCGGGACGACGGGAGAGAAGCTGCGCGCGCGGCTCCACTCGCCTAGTGGGTGACTCCGCCTGCCTCGCACCTCTGTAACAGCGGCGTCTTCGTGCCCCGTGCAAGCGCGATGCCATCCTTGACCCGCACTGCCCCACCACTGGTCTGGTTGAAGATCGTGCGCCGCGTATTGTCGCGCACGGAGAAAATGAGCTTCTGGCGATCTTCAACTTCCGTGCCAGGCTGGAAAATCACATCGACGGACAGACTGGTTGGCGACTTCCGCTCGGCCGACAATACGCTATAGCGGTTGACCGCGAAGTCGGGGCCGAGATTGTGGTCTTCGAGTACCAGCCCCACACTTGGCGTCGTAATACTGACGTGTGGATTGGCGGGCGTTGGAGGCTTGTTGCAGTCAGTCGCCCAGGTTCCGAACAGCCCAAACTGCTGAAACAGTTCCTCGACCGATGTGGTATCCGCTTTGGTTGATATTGTGAAAGACACAACGAACACAAGAACCGTCACCAACCGCATTGCACCGCTACTCCAACTTTTTGAATACCATAGCAGCGGTCAGCGCGGCGGCAATTGATTTAAGCGAAAAGCCTGCCGCGCGTTACCATGCCATTGAGGTAACGTTGATGACTACTTAAAGGTCAGGTTGGCGGCCTTTACCACGTCGGCAAAGTTCTTGATATCGGAATCGATCCGCTTTTTGAACGCATCGCCGGTCGGCCCGCCCGGTTTCACCGCCATCTTCTGAAGGCCCTGCCGCACGTCAGGATCGGCGAGCGCCTTGCCAAGTTCCGCTGTGAGTTTGGCCACGACTGGAGCCGGCGTTCCGACAGGCACGAAGAAGCCACTCCACAACTGGGTATCAACGTCCGGAAAGCCCGCTTCTGCCATGCTTGGCACATCGGGCAGCTCGGTCGAACGCTCGGAGCCTGTGACCGCCAGTGCACGGATCTTGCCGCCTTTGACCAGCGGGATCACTGGTGGGCCGTCGGAGATGGTGAACAGGCACTGTCCGGACACGACGCTCAAGTTCGACTCATTGCTGCTCTTGTAGGGAATTCCGACCGCCGGCATTCCGCTTTTGAGCTTCAACAATTCACTGGCGATCGTAAAAGCTGGCGACGACGTGCCGTAATTCGACTTGTCAGGATTGGCTTTTGCCCAGGCGACGAGTTCTTTCACGTTCTTTGCGGGATGGTCCGCCGGCACAACCAGAACCAGCGGGAATGAAGCAATCATATTCAGCGGAATGAAACTATTGCTCGCGTGATAGGTAAGATCGGGAAAGATAGCAGTCGCGATCGACATCTGCCCAGTGGCACCGACCAGCACCGTGTAGCCGTCGGCCGGCTGACGCGAGGCGAATTCGGCGGCGATGCGACCCCCGGCGCCGACCCGATTTTCGATCACCGCAGTCGCCCCGGTATTCTCCTGAAACTTTTGCACGACCAAGCGAGCAAACAAGTCATTGCCGCCACCGGCGGCGAAGCCGACGATAAAATGAATCGGCTTGTTCGGAAAGTCAGCTTGTGCGCGTACATTTCCAGCAAATAGAGCCGCAAACAATACTGCCAGTGCGTATATTATGCCGTCGCGAATCCTTGGCATCACATCCCCGTCTGCGCCCCGTCCCCCCGGTCACGCTTACGAAAAACGTACACTGACTACGGCCGACTGGAAAACGTCTTTGTCGTGATGTGTTATTCTTCTGCCCATCGATAGAGTGCCTGTGCCCATTAACGAAAGCGCGTCATTGATATGAACGCAACACGCGCAATTCCTGAATACAACCATAGCACGAGCGCGGAAATCTTGG
>DASSLE010000173.1:0-5576 GCA_035689725.1 Pseudolabrys sp. | reverse complement strand
CAAACACCTGACGAGGTAGCAGCCAGTCGAGCCCGCGCAAAGCCGAGGCACGCGCCTCGTCGCTGCCGATTTCCAGCAATGCATGACAGGCGAGTCCCGTGTCCCATACCGGCGAGACGCAGGGCTGGCAGTAGGCCTCATTACTGCCGACGACCAGCAATCTTTCGATCGACCCGCGAGCAATTGCGGCGTTTTGCTTGTCGCCAAGCACATCGAACATCATCGCTGCGTTGGCCATCGCTGGAAAAATCGCGCCGAGCCCGTCTTCCCCATTGAGCCGCTCGGTAACAAATGCGACCGCTCGATCGATGGCGCGCTGTCGCAAATTTCTTGGGAAAAACTTGACGGCAGGCCGGAGTATTATGTCGATGCCGCGAAACAGCACAAACCAGATCCAGCGCTGATGCGGAGCCTTCGCTGCTGGTCCGATCGAGAGCGGTGGTTCGATAAACAGTTCGTCGATCTTGACGCCAAGCGGATTCTTTGCGCGCGGACGCAATGCCTGCAAAACCAGCAACGGTACCAGCACAGTGCGCGCCCAGTATGACACTTTCGACAGATGGAACGGAAACCAGCGTGGTAGCAGCATGATTTCGACCGGCATCTCCGGCACGCTACGCCAGTTCAAAATGCCGTAGAGCGAAAGCAGTACGCGGGTGAACACGTTGGAGTGCACCGCGCCGCCGCGCAACAAAATCGCCTCGCGGGCGCGGCGCATATGGGAAGCCTCGGGGCTGTCCCCGATCATCTTGAGCGCGAAATAGGCTTTCACGCTCGCACTCATGTCGAAATCGCCCTCGTGATAAAGTGCCCACCCACCATGCGTGCCCTGGATGCGACGCAGATAGACCGCTACTTTCTGTTCAAGGACTTTATCGACCGGCTCACCGCGATAGTGTCGCAGCAACACATATTCGGATGGAATCGTTGCGTCAGCTTCGAGTTCGAAAATCCAATGTCCGTCGCCCTGCTGGGATTTGAACAGCGCACGCGTCGCGCTCCCAGCTGACTTGTCGAAGCCGAGTTGTTGCGACGAGCGCGATTCCTCTACAAGCGTCATGCGGCAGCCTTTAACTGCTGGCCCGCGAGATCGGCGGCCCGATAGCCGGACCGAACCGCACTTTCGATCGTCGCCGGCAAGCCGGTGGCGGTCCAGTCGCCGGCCAGGAAAAGGTTGTTCCAGGCTGTTTCAGCAGCGGGACGGAGGCCATTTTGTTCCGGTGTAGCGGCAAACGTCGCGCGCCGCTCACGAACGATCTGCCAGGGTGGTAACGTCTCTGGAAGGCGTGAGACTTTTGCAACCTCACGCCAAATCGTCCGCGCCAGGTCTGCGCGTGGGACGTCGAACAGTTCACCGCCATCGCTAATCGTCACTGAAATTCGGCCCGGCAGGGCGAAAATCCATTCGCAAGTGCCATTAATTACTCCCAGCATTGGCGGCAAGTGAACGGGAGGATCGATTCGGAAATGCGCATTCACAATCCCACGAAATAACGATGGTGCCCGTAGACCCGGTACCAAATTCACCGCCACGTAGGGCGGAATAGCGAGGATGACCGCATCATTTTCGCCAAGATCGACAGTATGTTTGATGAATTCGAGGCGCGCTGCGCGACCATTGGCAAAGCGCAGTGCCGTCAGCTCGTCCTGAAACGCGATTGAGACGCCACGCTCACGCAAACAGGCAATCGCAGGCTCAACAAATACGGTTCCCAGCCCATCGCGAGCCAGCAATGGCCGGCACGCTTGGCCGCCGAGCGCAAGCGTCTCGCGGATAAGCGCACTGGCCAGTCGTGCCGATCCCTCACGCGGCGCGATATTAAGCGCGGCGAGCAATAAAGGCTCGAGCAAGCGCTCATAGATCGGGCCAGAGCAATTTATCACCGCCCCGATCGGTTTGTCCGTCGATGCCAAAGCGAGACGAGCGAGGGGCAGGTAATCGACGACGGCGGTCTGCGGCAACCGGCGGTCCTTGTCGAACACCCACCATGGAAACCTGCTATCCCCGAAGCGCAACGTCCATTGCTCGCTGCTTGGAAGGTCAATGAAGGAAAATTCCGCTTCGGCTGGCCCGTGTAAGCCTGAGGCAGACCCGATCGCTTTTGTGAAGGACAGCGCGGCATGGTTTCCTGACAGCAGCAGATGGACGCCATTGTCGATCACCATGTCCGTAGATTGGTCATAATATGAACGACATCGTCCGCCGGCGTGGGCCGTGGCTTCATGGATCGCAACTGTTCGGCGCGCTCCACTCAAACGCACCGCGGCTGAAAGTCCCGCCAGACCCGCTCCGATAATGTGTACCGTGCCAAAGTCAGACGAATGCATGCCGCAATGCGACCCACAATAAATAGGGTTTGTTGACGCGGACACGATTCCGTGGCGGCGCCCAGCCGCGTGATACCATGCCCTCGAGCATCTCGCGATACACCGCACCCATGATTTTCGGCGCCCGCACGATATGGCGTGGGCAGCCGGACATGATTTCATTGGCCTTGGCGAAATGCCCGCGCGCACGTTCTACTATAAAGGCACAGGCTGCCCCGAGTTGGGGGGTTGACACGACCGCCTTTGGATCAGTGCTCTCGATGCCGGCGATTTTCAGTGCCTCGTTAGGGAGATACAGACGGCCCACGGCGGCGTCTTCGTCTATGTCACGTAAGATATTCGTCAGCTGAAGAGCACGGCCGAGATGATGAGCGAGCGACTTCCCATCCGTGTCGTTCATGCCAAAGATCCGCACGCATAGCCGGCCGACGGCACATGCAACCCGGTCGCAATAGAGCTCAAGCTCCTTGAGGCTCGGGCCCTGGATATCCGCGCGCGCATCCATCTCCACGCCGTCGATAACCGCAAGGAAATCGTCTTTACGCAAACCAAATCGCGAGATTGCTTTTGCAAGGCGCTCAAGTCCGATTGGAGCATTTCCCGAATAGAGCGCGTCGATATTTTGTCGCCACGCCGACAGAAGTTCGAGCCGTTGCGGGCGTGGCATGTCATTGTCGGCAATGTCGTCAACCGCTCGACAAAACGAATAGACTTCGAATATCGCCTCTCTTTTCTCGCGGTTCAGAATACGCATGGCGAGATAGAATGAGCTGCCGCCGGCGCGGCTCGCGGCCGGCGACTGCCCCGTCATGAGATCTGGAATTTGAATGGTCATGGTGTCTGATATCGATGTGTCGGCACCATCGTCCGCGCTAACCGGCTCAGCAACGCCATTAAACCGCCGCTTGTGGCCGTCGCCAATGCTTCTGATTTGGTGAGATGGACGCGTTCGCGCAGCGGATCGCGCACTCGCAGAATCGTCAACAGACGGCTCGCCAATGATTGGATGACCGAGATTTCAAGGCTCAACCGCGTGTCACTTACATTCGCTGCGAGTCCGCGGCTTTCTTGTAGCAAAACCTCGGTGCGGGCGACCAGCCCCCGGAGGCAATCTCTAAGTGCCGGCCCTGCATGAGCTTCTCCAAGCGCTTCTGCGCCTATCCGTTTGGCAGCCAGCGCGTCGAGCGGAATATAAACGCGGTCGAGTTCACTGAAGTCCTTCGCGCAATCCTGCAAGTGATTGATGATCTGCAACGCCGCACATAGCGCATCCGAGGCAGGCCATGTCGTCGTCGCCTCGCCATGGACATCGAGTACAAAGCGGCCAACCGGCATTGCCGAACGTGAGCAATAATCGATCAATTCGTCCCAATCCGCATAACGGTGTTTGGTTGCGTCCTGCCGAAACGCACTGAGTAGATCCTGTGCATGGCGCGTGGATAGTCCACGCGCTTGCAATATTTCGCGCAGCGCAACGCCTTCCGGCTCTTTGTCATCGGCGCCAAGCAAAGTCGACTCAAGGCGATTCAGCCGCCCAATCTTTTCCTCACTGGAAAGCTCGGGATGGTCAGCAATGTCGTCAGCAATGCGGACGAATTCGTAGAACGCCAGGACGACAGGCCGGTGCCGCCGCTTGATCAGCCAGGACGCAACGGGAAAATTCTCATCGTGCGCTCCCTTACCGGACCGAAGTTCACCGCTGGCGATCATCGCAAACTTGGCGCGTCAACGTGAACGCGTCCCTTCCATTGGCCTCCCCGCCGCCGCAGATACTGATAAGCGGAATTGAGCGTGTAATAAAGGTACAGCGATGCAATCCCCGGAAGCGTGATGCTCCAAAGCCGCGACACGCGGTAGAACCGAAGGGTCGGCATGAAAGATATTGCCATCATGAGCCAGGTAAGCAATCCCAGGTAACGCGGCAGACCCGTTGTAAAGATCGCGAGCATTGGTGGAATAACGAAAGTAATCGCCATGCCTGCGGTCGTTGCAGCCAATAACAGCGGTGAATAGCGAAGCTGAGCATAAGCGGACCGCGAAATCATCTGCCTGACATCAGATAGCGTATTGTAAGGGCGCACGCTGCGCACACGATCGGTGAGACCAAGCCAGATCGGACCGATTGTTTTCAGCTTTGCCGCCAGTGAACAGTCGTCGATCAATGCATTGTGAATGCTCGCGATACCGCCGATATTTGCAAGGGCATCCGCTCGGACCAGCATGCAACCGCCCGCTGCCGCCGCCACTTTTGACTCGGGCCGACAGACCCACGAGAAGGGAAAAAGCATCTGAAAAAAATAGATGAAAGCCGGTACGTGACTACGTTCAGCGAGACTTTGACAACGCAGTTTTGCCATGAGCGACGTCAGCACAAACCGGCCGGCCAATGCGTGAGCCACCAACCATGCGAGCATATCCGGTGCATGCACAATATCGGCATCGGTAAGGAGCAAGTATTCCGGCCGAGACATTTCGGCTGCGGCGATACCCTGATTGAGCGCCCATAGTTTTCCAGTCCATCCTTCGGATGGCCCTTTACCCGTGATCACCGTCAGCTGACGATTCGGAACCGCGGTCGCCGTGTGCCTCGCCACAGCAGCTGTATCGTCGCTGCTGTCGTCGTCGACGACGATGATGGCGAGTGGCCCGGGATACTCCTGTTGCAACAAAGATTGCACGCTCGAAGCGATGACTTCAGATTCGTTGCGTGCCGGTATGACCACCACCACTGCTGGCCATCGGTCAGGCCGACCAACCAACTGGGCAGCATCCCTCACGGGGCCCAGCCAAAACCACCCCCGGCCGACAAGTAGGTAAACCCAAACAGCCATGCAGATAACGGCCAAAACTTGCGTCATGATGGGAAAGATTTCTGATTGCATTGAGGCTCTACTCACAACATCCTATGCGCAAATTGGTTCTATTCGACCGACGCTGGCGGCCTCGGCGCGCAAAATTCCATCTGTCACTTTTTCAGCATATCAAAAATTATCACCGCGGTGGCGACCCGAAAAAATAGGCACGTCCGACAATCACGGATCTTGTCACGCTGGTAACGAGCAATAAACGTCACTAGTCTGCCGCGCAACTGCTACACGGGTCGACTGTCATGTTGCCGTCTTCAAGTGATGTTGTGGTGGTCGGAGCCGGCAATGCGGCGTTTTGCGCTGCGCATGCCGCTGCCGAGCACGGTGTCTCTGTCCTTGTGCTCGAGCGCGCGTCAGAAGATGAATCAGGCGGCAACAGCC
>DASSLE010000172.1:0-3633 GCA_035689725.1 Pseudolabrys sp. | reverse complement strand
TGCGCGATCATGGCCGGCACCAAAGCGCGGCAGCAATGAAACGGGCCATTGAGATTGATTGAAAGAACGTCGCGCCAGGCATCGAGCGGATAATCCCAGGTCTTCACGTTCGGCCCGGCAATGCCTGCATTGTTGACGAGGATGTCGATGCGCCCCAGCGCCTTGATCGTGTCGTCGCGCGCGTGTTCCACGTCGGGATAACTGGTGACGTCTACCGCGAAAGACGTAACGCGGCCGCGTTTTTGCAATTCGGCCGCAGTCTTTTTTGCCAAACCGATATCACGATCCCAGATCGCAACCGCTGCGCCGGACTCGAGGAAACGCTCGACGATCGCCCGTCCGATGCCTTGCGCCCCGCCTGTGACGACCGCATTGCGCCCGCTGAGATCGATTTTATTAGGCATGGCTGCCTCCCGCGCAAAACTAGCGAAGGTCCCGCCCGATGGCGAGCGATGAAAATGCGGATGCGCAATGCCAACGGTATGCGCCGTACGGCCTTGTACCGCCGGACCTTGTGTTGTAAAAATGAACGCGTGGGCCAACGGCGGTCGCCTCGCACTTCCAAGGCTCGTGAGCCCAAGCACCCTTCGTTCACGGAGGGGACCTATGCTGTCTCCGAGCTATTCGATCTCACCGAAAGATCTCTGGAATACGATCGCCACACGGGACGCGACGCAGCTCGTCGATGTGCGGCGGCGCGACGCTTACGAGCAATCGCCACACTTGTTACCTGGTGCAGTGGCGTGATGCGGGCAAGGCCAAGCAATGGGTGGCAGAATTCGATTTGGCCCGCCCAATTGTCGCCGCCTGCAAAGCCGGCCACGAGATGAGCCAGAGCACGGTCGCCCAATTGCGCGCCTACGGTATCGATGCGCGCGTGCTGGAAGGCGGCTACGAGGGTTGGACAAAAGCAGGCCTGCCCCTGGTTGGGAAAGCGGAGCTCGATCGCATCGAGCCAAAACGGCCGAGCTTATGGGTGACGCGGCGGCGGACGTGGCTGAGTTCGATATCCTTAATGTCGAATGGCACCCCGCCGCTTTCGCGCGCGACACTGATCACCTGATCCGGGTCGACGAACAAAACGCGCCTGCGGATCGTTTGAGCATGGTGTCAAATGAGCAACGTTCACCGCGGCGCCGCGGACGATCAAGGCAAGCCTTGCCAGCGACACGTCGCGGCCGGATATCGCGCCAGAAAGCGGCCGGACTCCACGCGGTATCGCTTGGCCTGTCGGCACTGGCCGGCGATGACGATCGTGGACTGCTCGAACGCGATTTCATGGTTTACGATGCTCTGTTCGCCTGGCTGCGCTTTGCTGCCGAGGAACGACACAACTGGCCGGCCAAAGCCGCGTAACAAGCATGGCAATCACTGAAACGACTGTTCGGCCAAGCTTTGGCGAAGCTTTCATGGTCTGGCTCAAGATCGGCTGCATCAATTTCGGTGGGCCGGCCGGGCAGATTGCTCTCATGCATCGCGTCGTTGTTGACGAAAAGAAATGGATCGACGAGCCGCGCTTCCTGCATGCGCTCAATTTCTGCATGCTGTTACCGGGACCCGAGGCGCAAAAGCTCGCGACCTATCTGGGCTGGCTGCTGCACGGCGTGCGCGGCGGCCTAAGCGCCGGAATCTTGTTCATTCTGCCGGGTGCCTTCGTAATGCTGGGCCTGAGCCTGCTCTATGCGCTCGGGCGCGGCGTCTCTGCGGTGGACGGCGCGCTTTTCGGCATTAAGGCAGCAGTGTTGGTGATCGTGATCGAGGCGCTGATCCGGATTGGAAAACGCGCACTCAAGACGTCCGTGCTGTTATCGCTGGCGGCCGCCGCATTTGTTGGCATTTTCTTTCTGGAACTGCCGTTCCCGCTGATCGTCGCCGCCGCCGCACTAATCGGTTATATCGTCGCGCGGCGGGCTCCTGAGCAGCTTGGGCTCACGGAAAAAGTTGAAAGCGTGCCGCCTCCGGCAAAAGATCGCTGGCGGCACTTTGTCATTGCATCGGTGGTCGGCGTTGTTGCGTGGTGGACACCGATCGTATTTTCCGGCCTCGTTTTTGGTCCCCGGCACGTCCTGGTGAGCATTGGCATTTTTTTCTCGAAACTTGCGGTGGTGAGTTTTGGCGGCGCCTATGCACTGCTCGCTTATATGGCGCAGGAGGCGGTGCAGACCTACGGCTGGATGACAGCGCCGGAGATGGTCGATGGACTAGGCCTTGCCGAAACGACACCGGGGCCGCTGATCCTCGTCACGCAATTCGTCGGCTTCCTCGCTGCCTTTCGTGACGCTGCGCCTTTCCCACCGATAACTGCGGGCGTTCTCGGCGCGGCGATGACAACTTGGGTCACGTTTGTGCCTTCGATGCTCTGGATTTTTGCCGGCGCACCCTTCGTTGAGCGATTGCGTGCGAATCGGCAATTGTCCGGGGCACTTGCTGCGATCACCGCAGCCGTTGTCGGCGTAATCCTGAATCTGTCGGTGTGGTTCGCGCTGCATGTGCTGTTCGGAAAAGTCACCGAAATGCACGCCGGGCCGCTGCGCTGGTACGCCTTCGACCCGCTTGCGCTTGATCTTCGTGCCACTGCGCTAGCGGCGATCGCAGCTGTGCTGGCTTTCGGATTGCACCGTAGCCTTATCGAAGTAGTGGTCGCGATGGCTGCGCTCGGTATCTTTGTGTATCTGGTTCTTGGAGGCTAGCGTTCGCGCGCTATCGCGCTTTCATGCCAGCGGCGAAGCACAAGGTGCGAGATCGCCGATAACGCGAAAAAGATCGCGACCCCGGCCAGCGACAACAGCAGCAATGCCGCAAACATCCGCGGAATGTTGAGCCGATAGCCGGATTCGGCGATGCGGTAAGCTAATCCAGACCCCGCGCCGGCTGAGCCGGCCGCGATTTCCGCAACCACGGCACCGATCAACGACAGGCCGCCGGCAATGCGCAGACCTGCCAACATTTGTGGCAGCGCTGATGGCAATTTTAAATTCCACAGCACCTGCCAGCGCGACGCCTTATAGAGCTCGAATAGTGCGAGGAGATTATGTTCGACCGAATTCAACCCCAGCGTCGTATTGGCGAGAACCGGAAAGAAGGCGACGATCCAGGCGCAGGCGAGCACGGCCAAAGATTGCGGCAGGTAGATCAGCAGCAGGGGCGCAATGGCGACAACCGGCGTCACTTGAAGGATGACTGCGTAAGGATAGAGGGAATATTCGACCAGGCGTGACTGATTGAATAGAATTGCAAGGCTGACGCCGCCAAAAGCGGCGAGCAAAAAGCCCGCGAAGGTCGTGCGCAGCGTCACCAGCAGCGAATTCCAGAGCAGGCCGCCATCCGCAACCAGTGTCGTTAGCACCAAACCCGGGCCCGGAAGCACGAACGGCGGAATGGCGAAGGCCTGCACGACCAAGTGCCAAACCAACACGCCGACCGCGAGCACCACGACAGGCAAACCGATGCGCAAAGCGCGGTCACTCATGACGCACCTCCAGCCGCCATCGCCTTCTCAAGTGCTTCGGCGACCTGCCGGCAGAAACTGCCATATTCGATCGAAGTATGGAAACGCTCGTCGCGCGGATACGGAGCGTCGATCGCGATTTCCGTAAAGACCCGACCTGGGCGCGGCGTCATCACCACGATGCG
>DASSLE010000171.1:0-3482 GCA_035689725.1 Pseudolabrys sp. | reverse complement strand
CGCCGGCACGGCGACGCCGTGATTGGCCATCATCCGCATGACGGTGCGCCAGCCCGTGGGCGTGTAGCCGGCGCCAACGCGGCTCAATAAAGTGTGGCAGCTATTGCAGTTGGCCGTTGCCAATTCCTTGCCCTTGCCATCCGGTAACTCCTGGCTCCAGGCTGGAAGCCCGCCGCAGAGCAGGGCTGCCGTCAACACTACGCATAATTTATTGGGCATGATCGCCCCCTAAAATTTGCGCTCTATGTAGTGGCCGTGGCGCAATTTGAACGGGCCAGCGTCATCCGCAAATTGGTGCGCGTCAACCCATTGCAGTGGCGTAGAACCTCTAGGTTATTGTTTTCAGCGGATCTCATTCGCGCTGGCTAATGTCCGCTTCTGGCCCAAAGCAGACATAGGCAAGTGCGCTGCACATGTCCGCTTTCGGCGATAAAGCAGACATTGCGCGGACTTGTCGCAATTTCCGCTTATGACCCAAAACGGACATGCGTAGCACGCAATGAGGAAAGCGCCTCGAACGCCGCCTGTAGCTTCCGGGGAGATTTGCTGACTGCTATCGTCCACCAACCCGCAGAACAGTTGCAGGGGAGGAAATACGGATGACACCGTCCATCGTTCGCGCCACCAGCCGCCGACGCTTTCTGCAATTCCTAGGAGGAAGCCCGCTGTTTGCCTCGGGCGCGATCTCAGCTTACGCGATGGAGACTCCCTCCAAGCTGCCCGATCCGATGATATGGGTGCCTGTGACCGACGAGTTGATCAAGTCGCCGAAAGACGCCATCAACGTGTTCGATTTCGAGCCAGTGGCGCGCAAGAACGTCCCGCCCGCGCATTTCGGTTACATGGCGTCGGGCATCGACGACGAGGTCACGCTGCGTGCGAACCGCAAGGGGTTCCTGAAGTTCCAGCTACGGCCGCGCCGGCTAAACGGCGTCTCAAAAGTCGACACGAGCGTGGAGCTGTTCGGCACGAAATACGATTCGCCGATCTTCATCAGCCCGACCGGCGGCAACAAATTCTTCCACCCGGATGGGGAGTCCGCGGTCGCCAGGGCAGCGCGCGTTGGCAACCATCTGCAAATCCTGTCGACGTCGTCGAACGATTCTGTGGACGATGTCACCAAGGCGCGCGGGGCGCCAATTTGGTTCCAGCTCTATGCCTCGCCGCAATGGGAAGTCGCGCAAGCGCTCATCAAGCGCGCTGAGTCCGCCGGATGTCCGGTGCTCGCGGTGACGGTCGATCGTGTCGGCGGGCGAAATCAGGAAACTCTGTTCCGCTTGAGGCGCAGCGACACCCGAGAATGCGACACCTGCCATGATCGCAGCAGCTTCGCGAAACGAGCGATCCGCCGGCACAATTATGACGGCATCGATCTTTCCAGCATTACCGGCAGCGGCGAGTCTTCCAATTTGAGCTGGAACACCATCAAACGGATGCGCGACATCACTCGCATGAAGATCGTGCTCAAGGGCATTGTCACGCCTGAAGACGCGGAGCTGGCCGTGCAGAACGGGGTCGACGGAATTCTCGTCTCCAATCACGGCGGGCGCGGCGAGGACAATGGCCGCTCCACCATCGACGCGCTGCCGGAAATCATAGCGGCAGTGAATAGCCGTATGCCAGTGATCATCGACAGCGGATTCCGCCGTGGCACCGACGTGATCAAGGCGCTCGCCATGGGTGCGCAGGCGGTCGGCGTCGGGCGGCCTTATCTCTGGGGTCTCGGCGCGTTCGGCCAGGAAGGCGTCGAGCGCGTGCTCGAGCTGTTACGGACGGAAACCCGCGCCGCCATGCAGCAATGTGGCGTGCATTCGGTGAAGGAACTCAATCCGAGCTTCGTGCGCCGGGCGACGTGAGTGGCGATTCCACGCGCTCGGCGACCAAACCATCTGGGGATTGTTGCATAGGCGCATGGAGGAAGGGCTTACATGAAAAGTCCATTCATTATTGCCACAGTGGCTACGCTAATGTTGCCCGCCTTGACCAATGCCGCTGAAATCAAAGTTCTATCCACTCAAGCCACCGAAGGGACCTATCGCGAGCTGGCTCCGCAATTTGAAAAGGCCACCGGACACAAGGTCACGACCATTTTCACCGGCACGCTCGATGTACAGAAGCGGCTGGCGGCCGGCGAAAGCTACGACATGATCATCATGGCTGGCCCAGCGATCGACGCGCAGATAAAGGCTGGCAAGGTTGTGGCCGGCAGCCGTGTCGATATAGCCAAATCTGGCGTTGCCGTCGGCGTCCCGAAGGGTGCACCCAAGCCCGACATCAGCACCACCGAGGCGCTAAAGAAAACCGTGCTGGCGGCCAAGTCGATCGGCTATTCAACAGGCCCAAGCGGCGTCTACATCATTAGCCTGTTCGAGAAGCTGGGTGTGGCCGACCAAGTCAAGGACAAGCTCAAGCAGACGCCGACCGGCGTGTTTGTGGGCACCATAATCGCCAACCGCGAGGTTGAGATCGGTTTCCAACAGGTTAGCGAGCTTGGAAACTTTCCCGGCGTCGATTATGTCGGCCCGCTACCTGCGGACGTGCAACAGACGACCGT
Source organism: Pseudolabrys sp. (assembly GCA_035689725.1). Taxonomy (GTDB): domain Bacteria; phylum Pseudomonadota; class Alphaproteobacteria; order Rhizobiales; family Xanthobacteraceae; genus Pseudolabrys. The sequence goes on along the minus strand of DASSLE010000171.1, from coordinate 928 downwards.
GTTTTCCAGCGGCATCATTGTCGGCGCAAAGGAAGCCGAGACCGCCAAGGCGCTGGCCAAATTCCTGACCACCCCTGAAGCAGGTGCAGCATTCAAGAAGCGCGGCATGGAGCCGGGCTGAAGCCATTCACGTCTCGTTAGTTCGGACCTCACTCCACGTCGGCCGCACAACTGCGCTCTGTCCCAATGTTCGCTAACCCAAAGCGGACATCCCTAGTTGCACCGCACATGTCCGCTTTCGGGGGTAAAGCGGACATCGCGTTGATGCCTCAAAGTGTCCGCTAATGACCCAAAGCGGAACACTATCACCATGGCGCAAGTGCTCGGATTTGCATAGCATTGAGCATCGTCGTGACCCGCCGTAGGGGGCGACATGCAGCGACGCGGTGAAAGCGGACAGCCGGTGAAGGGTCGACGCCGCAAAGCGATCAGGCCCAAGGCTCGCAAATCGTCGACCGCAGACGTATCCGCTGCCAATCTCCAAGAAGAACTTGATCAGCGTACCCGTGAGCTTGACGAGGCGCTTCAGCAGCAGGCGGCGACTTCGGAAGTTCTGGGCGTGATCAGTTCTTCGCCCGGCGAGCTTGGGCCTGTCTTCGAGGCCATACTAGAAAACGCCACACGCATCTGCGGTGGCAGACTTGCCAACTTGTTCCTCTACAGTAAGCATGAACATGCATTTCGTCTTGCCGCCCAACGGAATGCTCCGGCGGCTTACGCTGAGCGCTGGGCCAAAAATCCGGTTCTTAGGATAGGCGAAAATCCGCGTAACCCGCTTGCGCGGCTGGCTAAGACCAAACGCGTTGTTGCCATCCCCGATCTTATGGTCGAGCCGGGATACATCAATCGCGAACCTCGCTTTGTTGCGCTCGTCGAGGCGGCGGGCGCACGCACCCACGTCCTTATCCCGATGCTCAAGGAAGGCGAG
>DASSLE010000170.1:0-3657 GCA_035689725.1 Pseudolabrys sp. | reverse complement strand
CTTGCGACGCTTTGTCTGCTGTCCGTGCCCGTACTCGCACAAGGCGCGGCCAAACTAACCGATCCGCAAATCGCGCACATCGCCTACACCGCAGGCCAACTCGACATCGAAGCTGCCAAGCAGGCGCTGGCGAAATCCAAGAACAAGGAAGTGCGCGACTTTGCGCAGGATATGGTGCGCGACCATACCGAGGTGAACAAGCAGGCCCTCGCGCTGGTCGAGAAGCTGAAGGTGACGCCGGAGGATAACGACACCAGCCGCGCACTCACCAAGCAGGCCGCGGCCAAGCGCGATGAGCTTTCGAAGCTCAACGGCGTCGCTTACGACAAGGCCTATGTCGCCAACGAGGTCGCCTACCACAAGACCGTGAACGGCGCGCTTGAAAGCACGCTTATTCCCTCAGCGAGCAATGCGGAACTCAAGAGCCTGCTGCAAACCGGCCTGAAAATCTTCCAGGGCCACGAGCAGCACGCCGAACATGTCGCGTCTGACGTCAAGTAGATCCGCTATGATGCCGGGACAGATTGGCCTCGCCGCTTTCGTTGCGCTCGGGCTGTTGTCTGTTCCGGCGCAGGCGGAGACGATTCAAGTAATCATCGACAAGCTCGTCTTCGCGCCTGCAGAGGTGAACGCGAAGGTCGGCGACACCATCGAGTGGGTGAACAAGGACGCATTGGCGCATAATGCGACGGCAACGAACGGCGACTGGAACGTCAATATTCCGCCGAACCAACGCGGACAAGTGGTGGTGACGAAGGCGGGCGCAGCCGACTATTTCTGCAAGTTTCATCCCAACATGAAGGGGCGCGTGGTCGTAGCGCCTTGAAGTGGGTAAGCACACTACTCGGACTTGAGCCGATTGATGACTGTGTCTACACGGGTTGTCCAGCCGCGAGCACACGCTCAAACGTAAGAAATTATAGGCAGCGGACTTTACGGAGCGTACGACTTCAGCATTGACGGAATTTAACCTGACATTTGAAATGTGAGGCATTTTACGCGACAAGATGAGGTATGACATGCCGATGAACAGACCGCCGCTTCCCCCCTTCGCCGCAGACACTGCTGCACAGAAAGCTCGCTTGGCCGAGGATGCATGGAATACGCGAGATCCGGCTCGGGTCGCGCTCGCCTATACGATCGACAGCCGCTGGCGAAACCGTGCGGAGTTTCTTCAAGGTCGTGAGGCGATCGAAGCCTTCCTGGCTCGCAAATGGAGCCGCGAGCTCGACTATCGCCTGATCAAAGAAGTTTGGGCCTTTCGCGACAACCGCATTGCTGTGCGTTTCGCTTATGAATGGCACGACGACAGTGGCAATTGGTTCCGCAGCTATGGCAATGAGAACTGGGAATTCGACGAGCACGGCCTGATGCGCCTTCGTATCGCCAGCATCAACGATGTCCCGATCAAGGAGACCGACCGAAAATACCATTGGCCGCTAGGCCGCAGACCTGATGATCATCCCTCGTTGAGTGACATTGGTCTCTGACGGTAGTGCGTCGCCATGGTGACATTCCAGCGCTCGAGAAAGCCCGCCACTGCGATTACGCCAACAAGTTCAATTATCTGTTCCTCGCTCCAGTACTTCCGCAACTGGGCGAATGTTCGTCGGTCACCGCAAAGGGACTGGAACTCGCGGTTACTTCTTCGAGGCCGGCGTTGCGGAGATAACTTTCGCATGCCACAGAGCAATGTTAGCGTTGACGCCGATCCCCAGCCATCTGGGCGATCGTCACTAGCGGAGCCATCCGCAGGCAATTCCCTGGTTGTTTGGAAGGTCTTGCTATGACCGACAGCGAAATTTTAAAAACGATGGCCCGTTACAATCAATGGGCCAATCGCGACCTGTTCACCGCAGTGCGCGCGTTGCCCGAAGGTGAAGTCGGCAAACAACGCCGGAGCTTGTTTAAGAATATCCTCAATACCCTCAACCATCCGTTGGTGGCCGACCGTATGTGGTGGGCGCATATGCATAAGGAGCCTCACACTCACAAAGCGTTGAACGAGGTTCTTTATAGCGATTTCGAAGAATTGGCGACGGCGCGTGAAGAGATGGACCAGCGCTTGATCGACTATGTTGACGACCTCTCGGAGAGTGAGGCCGACGAGCAGATCGATTTCACGCTCTTAAGCGGCGCCAAGGGTCGCATGAACCGGCGCATGATTCTGATGCATATGTTTAATCATAATACCTATCACCGGGGCTTCGTGGTGGAAACCTTCTGCCAGGTACCTGCTGCGTTGCCCTTAATCGACCTCCCGATCTTCATGCGCGGTGCGGGCGGCATGCGCTTTCTGCCACCGCATTTGGTGGCGGCCGAGTAGTTCTTTTAAATTGTGCTGCCCGCCAAGCAACTGGACGCTCAAAACCGCAATCGCATACTAACAAAGTCATAGCACTGCAAACGGAGCAGATTGTATGAAGGGCGAATTCTCGCCTGGCGTCGTGGTGGCGGTGAGCCGCAGTGCGATTCATCAGTTCAGCAAGCCAGTGCAGAAGAGTATTCGGCTCCTAGTCGGGTTGGGGGTCGAGGGCGACGCCCACCTAGGAGTGACCGTCCAGCACCTTTCGCGCGTTGCCAAGGACCCAACTCAGCCAAATCTCCGCCAGGTGCACTTGATCCACGAAGAATTGCATGACGAGCTCCGCGCCGGTGGCTTTCAGGTCGCGCCTGGGGCGATTGGCGAGAACATCACAACGCGCGGCATCGACCTGCTCGCACTGCCACGGGGAGCGCGGCTACACATCGGTGGTGCCGCAGTCGTAGGTGTGACTGGCCTTCGGCACCCTTGCAGGCAGCTGAACGACTACCAACCTGGCCTAATGGCGGCGGTTTTAGGCCGCGACGAGCAGGGCAACCTCGTTCGCAAGACCGGTATCATGGGTATCGTCCTGGCTGCCGGCGAAGTCCGAGCGGGCGACGCGATCCGAGTGGAACTGCTGCCGGAGCATAACCAGCACCTAGAGCCGGTCTGAACATCGCCGGCGATCGGTGGGGCTTTGATGCACTTGTCCCTACTCAAAACTCTGACTGCCGGAGAAACTTGAATTTCGGAGTTTTGATTAGGGACAGAGTAAACTTTGTGGCTATGCAAATGCTGATGCGACAATGGTTTAACGCCTTTAAGTGAGTAGAAATTCTCCCTCGGCAGATGAGCGGTGGTGTAGTGTTTTTACCGGAACCTTTCCGCTCAGCCATCATCTAATAGGCGTTAACACATCAGCAACGCCCCCGTGCTGCTCCGGCGCATGGTTAGAGGAAGGCATTATTCGATGGCGCCGGAGAAAGGACCGATGGAGCGTATTCTCGGCCAGCAGATAGGCGACTTCGTGCGCTCGCTCCATCAGGAACACGGTTGATTTTCCAACCTCAAGGACACGGCAAACGCCATAGACGGCAAGCAAGTGAAGCTTAAAAGCGGCGGCACGCTTTAGACGGATCTCGTGATCGCCGGGCGCCCGCGCACTGGGCTCGCCGAAAGCGCTGGACTTACTGTTGATCGCGGTGTTGTCGTCAATGCCTATCTCGAAGCGAGCGTGCCAAGAATTTTCGCGGCTAGAGACATTGCACGCTGGCCTGACTTCCATAGCGGGGAGACTATTCGCGTCGAGCACTGGGTTGCTGCCGAGCGCCAAGGCTAGACGGCAGCGCTCA
>DASSLE010000169.1:0-3061 GCA_035689725.1 Pseudolabrys sp. | reverse complement strand
AAGCCGATCGCAATTCGCCGCATGTCTGGGCGGCGGATCACAGCGTCTGTATCGGTCCGCCAGCCGCGGCACTGAGCTATCTAAACGGTGCGGCGCTGATCGAGGCGGCGCGCGGGACCGCCTGCGATGCGCTCTATCCGGGCTACGGTTTTCTCTCCGAAAAAAGTGCTTTTGCCGCCGCTTGCCGCGAACAGGGCCTCATCTTTATTGGCCCGAGCCCGGAGGCAATCGGCGTGATGGGAGACAAGGTGGAAGCCCGCCGCGCCGCCGAACGCAACGGCGTTCCTGTCGTTCCTGGCTCGCGGCAAGGCTTTATTTACGCGGGCGCGGCTGAGCGTGTCGCGAGTGAAATCGGCTTTCCGTTGCTGCTGAAAGCCTCCGGCGGCGGCGGCGGGCGCGGCATGCGCGTTGTTACCAGTGCGTCAGAGTTCGCTGCGCAATTTGCGCAGGCCTCGGCGGAAGCGCTGTCAGCCTTCAGCAATGCGGAGATTTATCTCGAACGTTTCTTTGCGCGTGTGCGCCACATCGAAATTCAAGTGTTCGGCGACCGGCACGGCAACGCGATCCACCTGTGGGAGCGCGATTGCAGCATCCAGCGTCGCCACCAGAAGCTGGTCGAGGAGGCGCCGTCGCCTGTTCTTGACGCGCACGTGCGCACGCAGATGGCGGAGGCGGCGACCGCGCTTATCCGCAACATTAAATATGAAGGCGCCGGTACCATTGAATTCATATACGATCTCGACAGCGGACAGTGGTTCTTCATCGAAATGAACACACGCATTCAAGTTGAACATCCGGTCACAGAAGAGATTTTCAATGTCGATCTGGTGGCCGAGCAGATGCGTGTGGCAGCCGGCGAAGTCATCTCGTTTCCGCAGCCAGCGGCACCGAACGGACGCTGCGCCATTGAATTCCGCATCAATGCCGAGGATCCGGCCAACAACTTCCGCCCATCGCCCGGCACGGTTTCGCTCTGGTCGCCGCCGAGCGGGCAAGGGGTTCGTCTCGACAGCCATGTTTACAATAGCTACGCGGTACCGCCCTATTATGACTCGCTGCTCGGCAAGCTCATCATCAGCGGAAACAACCGAAAGGAGATGCTGGCAAAGGCAAAATCGGCGCTGGCCCGATTCAAAGTCGCTGGCGTTGCGACAACGCTACCCTTTCATGCGCAGCTGATCGACTGTGCGCCCTTCATCGATGCAACGGCGCATACTCGCTGGGTGGAGCAGGAGATGCTGGCATGACGCGCAAGGTTTCACTGATCGACGTCACGCTGCGCGATGCGCATCAATGCCTTTGGGCTACACGCATGACCACGGCGATGATGTCGGAGATCGCTCCGATGCTCGACCGCGCCGGCTTCGAAGCCATTGATCTCGTAGGAGGGGCGGTGTTTGACGTCTGTGTGCGCTACCTGCGCGAGGATCCGTGGGAGCGGATGCGTATCTTGAGTTCCTGGGTCAAGCAAACGCCGCTTATCGTGATGACGCGCGGGCAGAGCTTGTTTACCTTCGAGTTTTTCCCTGACGATATTGTCGCACTCACGGCTGAGCGCATATTCGCGAATGGCATCCGCTATCACACGCCCTACGACGCACTCAACGATATGCGTAACATGGAAGTACCGGTGCGCGCGGCCAAGAAGGTCGGGCTTTATGTTGATGCCGGCGTCGTCTACACCGTGAGCCCGGTTCACACCGACAAGTATTACGCGCGCAAGATCAAGGAACTGGTCGCACTTGGTGCCGACGCGATCTTTATCAAAGATCCGAGCGGGCTTTTGACGCCCGAGCGCGCTGCTACGCTCATTCCGATCGCAAAGAAGGCGTGCGGCAAGCTGCCGTTGCAACTGCATTCGCATTGCCTCACCGGGTTGGCACCCTACGTCGCAATTCAGGCAGTCAAGCTCGGTGTCGATGGCGTCCATACCGCTACTTCAACGCTTGCCAATGGCGCTTCACATCCTTCAACCGAGCAGTTCATACACAATATCGGTAGGCAAGGTTTCGAGACCGGGGTGGATCTCGACGTGATCGGACGGGTCGCCGAAAAACTGCGCTATATTGCCAGACGGGAGAAGAAGCCTTTGGGCGCGATCGTCGAACACGATGCGTTCCATTACGAACATCAAATGCCGGGCGGCATGATCTCGAACCTGAAATCGCAGCTTGCAACGCTGGACATTAGCGACAAACTACCCGCAATCCTGGAGGAAGCAGCGCGTGTGCGTTGTGATCTCGGCTATCCGATTATTGTTAGTCCGTTCGCGCAATTTGTCATGACCCAGGCCGTGCTCAATGTCATGGGCAGGGAGCGTTACGCGACGGTGCCGGACGAAGTGCGCAAGTATGTCCTTGGGCATTACGGGGAGATCGCCGGCCCGATTGACCAGAATATCTTCGATCGCATCACCAAGGGCGCCGAGCCGGTCAAGGCGCGTCCCGGAAGCTTGATTGAGCCTGCAATCGCGCGTCTGCGCCGCGCGCGCGGCCCCTTCAAGTCCGACGACGATCTGTTGCTTGCCGCATTCTATCCCGACACTGAATACAAAGCTCTTAAAGCGGCCGGGCCAATCAAGACCGACTATCCGTTGGCGTCGACACCAATCGTCACCTTGGCCAAGGAGATCGCGCTGCGTCCGGACATCAAGTCCTTCCATTTGGTCTGTCGCAGCGCCGACCAGCGGGGAGCTGCGTTATGACGCAACCAACCATCATCACTGTTGCGATCACAGGCGCCCTGCCGCGCAAGGCGCAGACGTCGGCTGTGCCGGTGACACCAAGCGAGCAGATCGAATCGACGCATGAAGCCTATGAGGCGGGTGCCGCGCTTGTGCACATCCATGTGCGCAACAAGGACGAAAGCCCATCGTCCGATCCGGAGTTGGTTGCTCAGGTGCAGGCGGGAGTGAAAAAGCGTTGCCGTGGAATGATCATTCAATTTTCGACCGGAGGACGCGGGCGCAGCCAAAACGAGCGTGGACGCGCCATCAACTTGCGGCCGGACATGGCGTCGCTCACCACTGGATCGGTTAATTTTCCCAATCAGATATATGAAA
>DASSLE010000168.1:0-11717 GCA_035689725.1 Pseudolabrys sp. | reverse complement strand
GAAGGCGTCCGGGATCGTGGCTTCTACATTTTTGGCCCGCCACTGCTTGGCCCCCGCCGGGCTCTTCGTCAGCTCCCATTCGTTCTCGAACAGGTTCTTGAAGAAGAGGTTGCTCCACTTCGTCGGCGTCTGCGTCCAGGTGACTTCCGGACCACCGGTGATGGTGTCAGCGCCGATGCCGGTGCCGTACTTGCTCTTCCAGCCGAGGCCCTGATCCTCGAGGGCGGCGTCTTCCGGTTCCGGGCCGATCAGCGACGGATCGCCGGCGCCGTGGGTCTTGCCGAAGGTGTGGCCGCCGGCAATCAGCGCGACGGTCTCCTCGTCGTTCATCGCCATGCGGAAGAACGTTTCGCGGATGTCCTTGGCCGCAGCGACCGGATCCGGATTGCCGTTCGGTCCTTCCGGATTGACGTAGATGAGGCCCATCTGCACGGCGCCGAGCGGCTCCGCAAGCTGGCGTTCGCCGCTGTAGCGCTCGTCGCCCAGCCACGTGCCCTCGGGGCCCCAGAAGAGTTCTTCGGACTCCCAGACATCCTTGCGGCCGCCAGCGAAACCGAACGTCTTGAAGCCCATCGAGTCGAGGGCGACGTTGCCGGCGAGGATCATCAGGTCGGCCCAGGAAATCTTCCGCCCGTACTTCTGTTTGATCGGCCACAACAGCCGGCGCGCCTTGTCGAGGTTGGCGTTGTCCGGCCAGCTGTTCAGCGGCGCGAAGCGCTGCTGTCCGGCGCCGGCGCCGCCGCGGCCGTCGGTGATGCGGTAGGTGCCCGCGCTGTGCCAGGCCATGCGGATGAACAATCCGCCATAATGGCCGAAGTCGGCCGGCCACCACGGCTGCGAGTCCGTCATCAAGGCATGCAGGTCCTTGATCACGGCGTTAAGGTCGAGAGTCTTGAACTCCTTGGCATAGTCGAACGCCTCGCCCATCGGATCGGACAAGCTGGAATTCCGATGGAGGACCTGGAGGTCTAGGGTGTTCGGCCACCAGTCGCGGTTTGTGTGTCCATGGGTGAACGGGCATTTGCCCGCGCTCTCGTCAGTCTTTGCGTCCATGTTTTTCTCCGATCGTGTTCTGTGATTTTCTTCGAGTTGTTCTGATAGCGAAGCCGCGCACGTCACGTTCCGTATCGGTCGCGCAGAGTTCGCCGGCCACCGTCGAGAAACCCCCTTCTGCTGCGTCTTCGCCTCGGTGTATTTCGAAATGTCCGCGGTGAAGGCTGGCTCACCGTAGGCACCTCAGCCCTTGGCGTGCCCGGTGCTGGTGGTGAGCGTGGGGCGTTCTGCCATGGCCAAATCTCCGCAGTGCGTGCCTTTGTTGTGGGGGATGCCCTCCCTAGCGGAAGGCCGCGTAGTTCAGATTGCTCTATGTCAACGATCAGGTCTAATCGTATTGTTTAGCACCGATGATAAGTTTAGCTTATGATCTATGATCACCTTGCGTCAGCTACGTTATTTGGTCGCGCTCGCGCGTCACCGACATTTCGGGCGGGCAGCGAAGGACTGCGCGATAAGCCAGCCGGCGCTGTCCATGCAGGTGCGCGAGCTCGAGCGCGAGATTGGCGCAGAGTTGGTGGAGCGCCGGCCGAACGACGTCGCGCTTACCGACACCGGCCAGGAAGTGGTCAATCGCGCCGAGCAAATTCTTGCTGCTATCCGCGACCTTGTTGATTTCGCGCGCCACCGCGACGTGCTGAGCGGATCGCTCAAGCTCGGAATCATCCCGACGCTCGCTCCTTACGTACTGCCGCGCGTATTGCCCCGATTGCAGGCGAAATATCCGCGATTGCGGCTCGAGCTGCGCGAGACGCAAACCAGGATGCTGCTCGAGGAGCTCGTACGCGGCGAGCTCGACTGCGTGATGCTGGCGCTGCCGGCGGAAGGCGCCGACATCGAAACGCTGAAGCTGTTCGATGACCCATTTTTGCTGGCGGTACCGGCTGACGAACGCTCGCCGCGCGGCCGCGTTCATGTCGAGGATGTCGATCAGCGCCGCATGATCCTGCTGGAAGAGGGCCATTGCCTGCGGGACCAGGCGCTGGCGTTTTGCGGAACTACGCGGCACGATCAGCCGGCCAGCCTGGGTGCCACCTCGCTTGCAACGGTGATGCAGATGGTCGCCAACGGCTACGGCGTGACGCTTCTGCCGGAGGTTGCCGCCGGTGTCGAAGCACGCGATGAGCGGCTGACTCTCTTACGCTTCGTTGAGCCACAGCCCGCGCGAACGATTGGCTTGGCGTGGCGGCGCACCTCGCCGCGCAGACGCGATTTAACGGCATTGAGTGAAATCGTCATCCAGACGCTGCGTACCGCGAACCCCTGGCACGCGCCGTTGCGCAAGACAAAATAAAAGGGCGGCGCAGTGGCCGCCCTTTCGCCTTTGAATTGCCGCGCGAGTTACTCGGCGCCTCCGGCGGCCTGCTGGCGGTCGCTGCCTTCGGCCTTCTGTTTGGCTTCGAGGTCCTCGCCGGTGGCCTGATCGACCGCTTTCATGGACAGGCGCACCTTGCCGCGCTCGTCCATGCCGAGCAGCTTCACCTTCACCTTGTCGCCTTCCTTGACCACGTCATTGACCTTGTTGACGCGGTGCGGGGCGAGCTGGCTGATGTGAACGAGACCGTCCTTGGCACCGAAGAAGTTCACGAAGGCGCCGAAGTCCATCACCTTCACCACCGTACCTTCGTAGATGTGGCCAACTTCCGGATCAGAGGCGATCGACTTGATCCAGTTGATCGCCGCCTTGATCGACTCGCCGCTGGCGGAGGCAACCTTCACCGAGCCGTCGTCCTCGATGTTGATCTTGGCACCGGTCTTCTCGACGATCTCGCGGATCACCTTGCCGCCGGTGCCGATCACTTCCCGGATCTTTTCGGTCGGAATCTTGAACATCTCGATGCGCGGGGCGTGTTCGCCCAGCTCGGCGCGCGCGGCGGTGAGCGCCTTGCTCATCTCGCCGAGGATGTGCATGCGGCCGTCCTTTGCCTGCGCGAGCGCGACCTTCATGATCTCCTCGGTGATACCGGCAATCTTGATGTCCATTTGCAGGGAAGTGACGCCCTGCTCGGTACCGGCCACCTTGAAGTCCATGTCGCCGAGGTGATCCTCGTCGCCGAGAATGTCGGAGAGCACAGCGAACCGCTTGTCCTCGAGAATAAGGCCCATGGCGATGCCGGCGGTTGGCCGCTTGAGCGGCACGCCCGCATCCATCAGTGCCAGCGAGGAGCCACACACCGATGCCATCGACGAGGAGCCGTTCGATTCGGTGATCTCGGAGACGACCCGGATGGTGTAGGGGAACTCTGCCGGCGTCGGCAGCATTGGGTGGATAGCGCGCCAGGCAAGCTTGCCGTGGCCGATTTCGCGCCGTCCAGGTGCGCCCATCCGGCCGGTCTCGCCGACCGAGAAGGGCGGGAAGTTATAATGCAGAAGGAATGTCTCTTTGTAGGTCCCCTGCAGTGCGTCGATGAACTGCTCGTCCTCCGCAGTGCCGAGGGTCGCCACGACCAGCGCCTGTGTCTCGCCGCGGGTGAACAGCGCCGAGCCGTGGGTGCGCGGTAGCACGCCGACCTCCGCGACGATCGGGCGCACAGTTTTGAGGTCGCGACCGTCGATACGCTTGTTGGTATCGAGAATGTTCCAGCGCACAATCTTGGCTTCGAGTTCCTTGAACACGCCGGCAACCGCCAGCTTGTCGTATGTCGGTTCCGCGCCTTCCAGGAAGAAATGCGCCATCACCTTTTCCTTCACGGCGGTAACGGCGTCCTGGCGATCCTGCTTGCGCACGATCGAATAGGCGGCGCGCAAATCCTTCTCGGCGATCCCGAGAATCTCCCGCTCCAGCGCCTTGTGGTCGGGGACGGCAAGCTCGCGCGGCTCCTTCGCCGCCTTTTCAGCGAGCTTGATGATGGCCTCGATCACCGGCTGGAAGTGCCGGTGGCCGAACATCACGGCACCGAGCATGATCTCTTCGGACAGCTCTTTGGCTTCCGATTCCACCATCATCACCGCATCGTTGGTGCCTGCAACTACAAGGTCGAGCTGGCTTTCCGGCATCTCGTCGAGCGCTGGATTGAGCACATACTCGTTGTTGATGAAGCCGACGCGCGCGCCGCCGATCGGACCCATGAAGGGGGCGCCGGACAGCGTGAGCGCCGCGGAGGCCGCGACCATCGCGACGATGTCGGGATCGTTCTCCATGTCGTGCGAAAGCACGGTGACCGTGACCTGGGTATCGCAACGCCAGCCTTCGGCGAACAGCGGACGGATCGGGCGGTCGATCAGGCGCGAGGTCAATGTGTCCTTTTCGGTCGGACCGCGCTCGCGTTTGAAGTAGCCGCCCGGAATGCGGCCGGCCGCGTAATATTTTTCAGTGTAGTTGACGGTGAGCGGAAGGAAATCGATTCCCTCCTTCGGCTGCTTGGCCGCTACCACGGCGGCGAGCACCGTGGTCTCGCCGTAGGTGGCAAGCACGGCCCCATCGGCCTGACGCGCCATCCTGCCGGTCTCGAGGGTTAGCTTGCGCCCACCCCAATCGAGTTCAACTCGATGCAAATCGAACATTGTGTCTTTCTCTCATGGTTTTCAGGCGCGCCCCGAAAGCCATGAGCAAGACGGCGAGAGACTGCCACGCGTCGCCGCGAGTGCGGGATGCGAACAGTGTCTGGCGATCCTGCCATGGCGTTTCGAACCTTGCCTTGTCGCAAGAGGCGATCCTTATCGACTCTTGCCAAATCGCCGGCCGCGCCTATCGCCGCCGGCTCAATCGAGCGAATGCGTCTAACGCATCCGCTGCACGAAACGCGTAGGGCGCATGCGCGCCCTGCGCGGAATAAATCATCGGCGGATGCCGAGCTTCTCGATCAATTTCTTGTAGCTCGCTTCGTTAGTGCGACGCAGATAATCGAGCAGCTGGCGGCGCTGGCCCACCATCTTGAGCAGCCCGCGACGGGAATGGTTGTCCTTGACGTGGGACTTGAAATGCTCGGTCAGATTGTTGATGCGCTCGGACAGGATCGCCACTTGAACTTCCGGCGACCCGGTATCTCCGGGCTTCTTGGCATACGTCTTGATTACTTCGGCCTTGCGGCCGGCGGCCACCGACATCGGTCATCCTTTCTTACGCGCGGCTCTGCCCATCAGGCCGGCGAGGTTAAACACGCGCTTGGGGACGATTTCGCCACGATCCAGTTCGGCCAGGGCCAACAGTTGGCCCGATACCGTGACATAGATTGTGCCGCGGAAATTGGGTGCGTCCCGTCCGCGCAACAAAACGGCTTGGCCTCGCTGAAGCCTTGCCGCATCTGCCCGGCTGACGGCCAGCGCCGGGATGTCGTCCAGCGCGGTCTCGACGGGCATTAGAGCGTCGGCAAGCCTTGCCTCACCGGCCGCGGCTCTATGGCATAGAGCCTCCAATTGTTCCAGCAAAATCATGGTTTCTTCGCCGAATGGCCCAACCGCGGCTCGCCGCAGCGCGTTGACATGGCCAAAACAGCCCAAAACGCGCCCGAGATCGCGTGCGAGCGAACGCACGTAGGTGCCCTTGCCGCATTCGGCCTCCAGCACCGCATGATCGGGGTCAGGAATATTGACGAGCTCCAGCCGGCCGATCTCGACCGGCCGCGCCGCAAGCTCCACCATCTCGCCGTCGCGCGCGAGATCGTAGGCGCGCTCGCCCTCGATCTTGATGGCCGAATAGCGCGGCGGCACCTGTTGGATGCAGCCGGTAAAGGACGGCAGCAGCGCCCGCATTGCATTGGCTGATGGCCTCTCATCGCTGCGCGCTACGACGCGGCCCTCTGCGTCATCGGTGTCCCGTTCTTCGCCCCAGCGCACCGTGAAGCGATACAGTTTGCAACCATCCATCACGAACGGGACGGTCTTCGTGGCTTCGCCAAGGGCAATCGGCAGTGCGCCGGAGGCGAGCGGATCGAGTGTTCCGGCGTGGCCTGCACGTTTGGCGCTGAACAGGCGCTTCACCACGCTGACCGCATGAGTCGATGTCATGCCGACCGGTTTGTCGAGCACGACCCAACCGTGCACATCGCGCTTGTCGCGCTTGAATTGCTTTCCGCGTCGTGGCTCGCCCTGCTCATCCTGAGCGGCGCCCGCCGTCGCGTCAGCGGCGAGTGGCCGCTCGAGATTTTCCACGTCGTTGTCGTTCACTCGCCGTCCTCATCGTGCTTCAAGTCGCGGCTCACTTCCGGTGAACGCAGCAGCTTGTCGATGCGCTCCGCCTCCGCGAACCGCTCGTCGACACGAAAGCGGATATCGGGTGCGAATTTCAGGTTGATGCGGTGGGCGATCTCGGCGCGCAGGAATTTCTTGTGACGCTCGAAAGCAGCAACCACCTCCTCGGCGTCGCGCCCACCCATGGGCATCACAAAAATTGTGGCCAGCCGGAGATCGGCAGTCATTCGCACCTCCGGCACGGTGATGAGATGACCCTCAATCACCGGATCGTGCACGTCGCCGCGCATGAGCATTTCCGCCATTGCATGACGGACGAGTTCGCCCACGCGCAACTGGCGCTGCGAGCCGCCGGGTGCGGAGTCGTGATGGTGTTGTTTATGCCGTGCCATATTCGCTTGGGTCATGCCCGGACTTGACCCGGGCATCCATGATGCGTTTCCGCTTGTTGCACCTTTCGATGGATTGCTGGAACTTCAGCGAAAAGATGTGCTTCGCGCTTTCGCCCGGCAATGACGAGAGGAGAGTATCGCGCGTGTGAGACTTGGACTCACAGTGAGCGTTGAATCTGCTCCACCCTGTAGCATTCGATCACGTCGCCTTGCCGCATGTCCTGGTAATTTTCGAAGGCCATGCCGCATTCCATGCCGGCGCCAACTTCGCGCACGTCATCTTTAAAGCGTTTTAGCTGAGATAGTTTTCCTTCGTGGATCACAACGTTATCGCGGATCAACCGCACGTTGGCGCCGCGCTCGACGGTGCCATCGGTGACTTTGCAGCCAGCGATGTTCCCGACCTTGGAAACCTTGAAGATCTCCAGGATTTGCGCATTGCCAAGCATAGTCTCGCGCAGTGTCGGCGGCAGCAGGCCGGACATCGCCTTTTTCACATCATCGACGAGATCGTAGATGATGTTGTAGTAGCGGATTTCGATGCCGGCGCGCTCAGCCGCTTCGCGCGCTTCCTTGTTGGCACGTACGTTGAAGGCAATGATCGGGACACCTGACGCCTCGGCCAGAGTGACGTCCGACTCTGAAATGCCGCCGACGCCGGAATGCAGAACACGTGCAGCAACCTCGTCAGTTGCGAGCTTGTCGAGCGCGCCGATAATGGCCTCAACCGAGCCCTGCACGTCGGCCTTGATCACAAGCGGGAATTCCTTGCGGCCTGAGGTCTTGGCTTGCGCCATCATCTGCTCAAGCGAGCCGCGCAGGCCGGTCGCACGCGCAGCCATCTTTTCGCGCTTCTGCCGTGCACGATAGTCGGTGACCTCGCGGGCGCGGGCTTCACTTTCGACGACCGCCAGGCGGTCGCCGGCGTCCGGCGTGCCTGAGAAACCGAGTACCTCGACTGGCGTCGAAGGGCCAGCGCTCTGCACCGGCTCGCCGGTGTCGGAGACCAGCGCGCGCACGCGGCCCCATTCGGCGCCGGCCACCACGATATCGCCGGGATGCAGCGTGCCGCGCTGGATCAACACGGTCGCCACCGGTCCGCGGCCCCGATCGAGCTTGGCCTCGATCACGGTGCCTTCCGCTGCGCGGTTTGGATTTGCCTTGAGGTCGAGAATTTCCGCCTGCAAGCCGAGCATTTCGAGGAGCTTGTCGATATTCGTTTTCTTGGTGGCAGACACTTCCACGTCGACCACCTCGCCGCCCATGGATTCGACCTGAATCTCGTGCTGCAAGAGGTCGGTGCGTACGCGATCTGGCTTGGCGTCCGGCTTGTCGATCTTGTTGATGGCGACGATGATCGGAACTTTGGCCGCCTTGGCGTGGTGGATCGCTTCCACCGTCTGCGGCATCACGCCGTCGTCGGCGGCGACCACCAGCACCACGATGTCGGTGACCTTGGCGCCGCGCGCGCGCATCGCGGTGAAGGCGGCGTGGCCAGGCGTGTCGATGAAGGTTATCTTGGCGCCCGACGGCGCGGTGACTTGATAGGCGCCGATATGCTGGGTGATGCCGCCTGCCTCGCCCGCCGCCACGTCGGAGGAGCGAATGGCGTCGAGCAGCGAAGTCTTGCCGTGGTCGACGTGACCCATAACGGTGACGACTGGCGCGCGCGCTTCGATCTGCGCCGGATCGTCGGCCACGTCAAAAAGACCCTCTTCCACGTCGGCTTCCGCCACCCGGCGCACGCTGTGACCCATTTCCTCGGCAATGAGTTGGGCAGTATCGGCGTCGATAACATCGTTGATCGTGACCATCTGGCCTTGCTTCATGAGCAGGCGGATCACGTCGACCCCGCGCTCGGACATGCGGTTGGCAAGATCCTGAATGGTGATCGCTTCCGGGATTGTCACCTCGCGGACCAGCTTTTCCTTCGGTTCGTTCGAGGCGACACCCTTGAGCCGCTGGGTGCGGCGGCGGAACGAGGCGACTGAGCGCTCGCGCACCTCATCGGCACGCAGCGCGGTCACCAACGTGAGACGCCCGCGCTGCTTTTCGCCGGCGCCCCGCGGGGCAGCGCGAGGTGCGGTGGGCGCACGCGCCGCGCCGGGTCGGCGGCCACGCGGGGCTTCCTCATCATCTGCCTCGAGCGCGAGCCGGGCTCCCGGCCCAGTACGCGGAGTTTCTTCCGCGCCGAAGCGCTTCTTGGCGACCTCGCCGGCCTTGCGTTTGGTTTCTTCGTCGTGCTTGCGGCGCTCTTCTTCCTCGCGCTTGCGCGCATCAGCGGCTTCACGCTCGCTGCGGTCCACCGACTCGCGGCTGGCGCGGCGGCGTGCTTCTTCTTCAGCGATCTTGCGCTCTTCCGCCTCGCGCACGCGCGAATCGGCGAGCGCATGAGCGCGGGCACTGCGCTCCTCGTCGGTCAGCGTGCGCAGCACAACACCGGAGGGCTTCGGCTTAGGCGCCGCTTCGGCCTGCGCCACACTCGCGCTGGTCGCCGGCGTTGCCCTCGTCTTGCTCGTAGGGGCCTTCTTGGCCTCGACTGCAGGCGCTGGTTCTGCCTTGGCTTCGTTCGGTCCGCCGACCGTGCGGCGTTTGACCTTTTCGACCACGACCTGCTTGCTGCGGCCGTGGCTGAAACTCTGGCGCACGACACCCGTCTCGGTGCGTGGCTTGAGCGTCAGCGTCTTTCCAGTGACGCTGAGCTTTTTCTCGCCGGGGTTCTTCGTTTCGCTCATTCCGTACTGTGTCCTTATGCGCCGTCCGTCGGCGCATGTGCGCTAACTGCATCAGGCGAAAATCCGGTCCGAAAGCGCGTCAAACGCGCAGCGCGCGCAAGAAAAGTCTCGCTCCCGGGTCCGGCAAGCAGGGCTGCATGTACCACATTTGGTCGGTTTAATGCCAAATCCAATTGGGCGCCGGTAAACGCGTCGATCACTACGATTTCGCGCGATTTTCCGGTTGTATTGGGGTGCAAGGCGGCCGCCAACTTACGCTTGCCGTCATCGCTGGCGTCGGCCGCGTGGATCAACGCCAGGATGTCGTCTCGGCCAACCGCCGCCTCGACCTTCGAAAAACCGCTGACCACCGTACCGGCTTTGCCAGCGATCGCCAGCGCGTCGAGCACGGCGCGTTCGATCAGCCTTTCGGTTTGCTCTGCGAGATCGTGGGCAACCCGCACGTCCCGCCTGAAGCCACGGGCGAAGACGTTGCGCTCGATGGCATCCTCGATTGCGGTGCGGGTCGCAGTAACCCAGATGCCGCGACCGGGCAATTTGCGTTTGACGTCGGGTACTGCCTCGCCACGCGGACCCATCACGAAACGGATCATTTCCGCTGCCGGTTTTAACTCACGGGTGAGCGCGCAGGTACGCTCCGTCCCCGGGGCGACGCTGGTCGCCCCGTGGTCGAGTTCGCTGTCCTGCGCAATTGCCAGCATCGCTACTGCCGATGTCCCTAAGCCTGCGGTTGGGTTGCTTCTTCCGGCGCCGCTTCGGTGGCCGGCGGTGGTGCAAGTTCTGCCTCAGTCACCCAACCGGCTTTCAAACGCGCCTGCATGATCATGGACTCGGCGTCCTCGCGCGATACGTCGAGACCGTCGAGGAAGCCGGGCTCATGCTTGGTTTCGCCGTCCTTGCGCTCGGTCCAGCCCGTGAGATCGTCGGTGGCGCAGCCGGCGAGATCCTCTACCGTCTTCACGCCGTTCTCGCCGAGGGCGACAAGCATCCTGGTCGTGACGCCGGGTACATCCTTGAGTGCGTCCTCAACGCCCAACTCCTTGCGCTTGGTATCAAGCTCGGCTTCCTGCTTGTCGAGATACTCCTTGGCGCGATCCTGCAACTCGCGGGCAGTGTCGGCGTCGAAGCCTTCGATGCCGGCGATTTCCTTTTCGTCCACCAAAGCGAGATCCTCGATCGAGCCAAAGCCTTCCGAGGCAAGCAATTGTCCAACAACTTCGTCGAGATTGAGCGCCTCGACGAAAATCTTAGTGCGGTTCTCGAACTCGGCCTGACGACGCTCCGACTCTTCTTGCTCGGTCAAAATATCGATGTCCCAGCCGGTGAGCTGGGAAGCCAGCCGCACGTTCTGGCCGCGCCGCCCGATGGCGAGCGACAGTTGCTGGTCCGGCACCACCACCTCGATGCGTTCCTTGTCTTCATCGAGCACGACTTTCGCGACTTCCGCCGGCGCCAGCGCATTCACCACAAACGTGGCGATGTCAGGCGACCATGGAATGATGTCGATCTTCTCGCCCTGCAATTCGTTCACGACCGCCTGCACACGCGAGCCGCGCATACCGACGCAGGCGCCAACCGGATCAACCGAGGAATCGCGCGAAATCACTGCAATCTTGGCGCGCGAACCGGGGTCGCGGGCGACCGCCTTGACTTCGACAATGCTGTCATAAATTTCTGGCACTTCTTGCGCGAACAGCTTGGAGGTGAATTGCGGATGCGTGCGCGAAAGAAAGATCTGCGGTCCGCGCGGTTCGCGCCGCACGTCGTAGATATAGGCGCGGATGCGATCGCCGTTACGGAAAACTTCGCGCGGCAACAATTCATCGCGCCGCACGATCGCCTCGCCGCGGCCGAGATCAACCACTACGTTGCCGTATTCGACGCGCTTGACGATGCCGTTGACGATGTCGCCGATGCGATCCTTGTATTCCGCATATTGCCGGTCGCGCTCGGCCTCGCGCACCTTCTGCACGATCACCTGTTTGGCTGATTGCGCAGCGATGCGGCCGTATTCGAGCGGCGGCAAGGGGTCTGCGATTGTGTCGCCGACTTGCGCGGCCGGATGGCGCTTGCGCGCTTCTTCGAGCGTGATTTGATTGGACGGGTTTTCAACGCTCTCGACCACCAGCATATGGCGGGTGAGGCGCAGATCGCCTGTTTTCGGCTCGATCTCCGCGTGTACCTCGGTTTCTGCGCCATAACGCGAACGCGCCGCTTTGGCGATGGCATCCTCCATCGCTCCGATCACGATCCCGCGGTCGATGGCCTTTTCACGCGCGACTGCGTCGGCGATCTGCAAAAGCTCGAGCCGGTTGGCGCTGACAGCCATAGCTCACACTCCTCCTTTGGCGGCAGGCCTCTGCGGCCGATGCCTTGATTGTCTCTCTTTGCGTCGTTCTTCCATCCG
>DASSLE010000167.1:0-5693 GCA_035689725.1 Pseudolabrys sp. | reverse complement strand
AAATCCAGGCAACTCCATGTCTCACAGCACTGCCGCCGCCCACGGCGGTCCGATCGCGGCCAACGGCGGCAGCGAGGCGCCGGTCCGGGTCGGTTTCTGGGCACTCACCCTCGGCAGCATCGGGGTCGTCTACGGCGACATCGGTACCAGCCCGCTCTACGCATTGCGCGAGTCGGTGCTTGCGGCGGTAGGACCTGGTAATCCTGCGAGTGAACCGGTGGTCCTCGGCATTTTGTCCCTGATCATCTGGGCGCTATTCCTTGTAGTAACCGCCAAGTATGTGTTGATCCTGCTGCGTGCCGACAACAAGGGTGAGGGTGGCACGCTTGCTTTGATGGCGCTTGCATCTCGTTCATTGGTGCGACGGGGCGGCATCGTAATCTTGCTTGGTATTATCAGCGGCGCGCTGTTTTACGGTGACGCTATCATCACGCCCGCACTGTCGGTTCTCTCGGCGATCGAAGGCTTGAAGGTCGTTACGCCGGCGTTCGACGCTTATGTGGTGCCACTCACGGTACTCGTTCTCGTCACTCTGTTCGCGGTTCAGTCGCGCGGCACCGCGAATGTCGCCGCATTCTTTGGTCCGGTCACCCTGTTTTGGTTCGCCACGATTGCGGCCGCTGGCATCTGGCATGTGGTGCAGAATCCCACTGTGCTGTTCGCATTCAATCCGTGGTACGGAATTAGCTTCCTGCTTCATCATGGCATCGTCGGGTTTTATACACTTGGCGCCGTCTTTCTGGTGGTGACCGGAGCAGAAGCGCTTTATGCGGATCTTGGCCATTTTGGTCCCGGTCCAATCCGCTTCGCCTGGTTGGTGGTTGTGCTGCCGGCGCTCGTTCTGAATTATTTGGGGCAGGGCGCATTGGTATTGGGTAATCCGAAAGCAGTCGAGAACCCGTTCTTTCTGCTGTACCCGGATTGGGCATTGCTTCCCATGGTGCTGCTTGCAACTGCTGCTACGGTTATCGCGAGCCAGGCGGTAATCACGGGGGCCTATTCACTCACACGGCAGGCGATACAGCTCGGACTTTTGCCCCGGCTGGAGATCCGTCATACCTCGGAAGCGTTGTTCGGACAGATCTATATGCCGAAGGTCAACACGCTGCTTCTGCTCGGCGTACTGTTGCTGGTGGCATTGTTCCGTTCGTCAAGCGCACTTGCCTCCGCTTACGGGATCGCAGTGACTGGCACGATGGTCGTCACAGCTATGATGGCCGTCGTGGTCATTTGGCGCGTTTGGGGCTGGTCACTGATCGGGGCATTGGCGCTGATGCTGCCATTCCTGTTCATCGATTTTACCTTTTTGTCCGCCAATTTGCTCAAAATTGTCGAGGGTGGATGGATGCCGCTCGCCCTTGGCGCGCTCGTGATGGCTGTGATGTATACGTGGCGGCGCGGCAGCCGGTTGTTGTTTGAGAAAACCCGCCGCCTCGAAACGCCGCTCGAATCCCTTGTGAAAAGCTTGGAAAAGAAACCACCAGCACGTGTGTCTGGTACGGCGGTGTTTCTTACCAGCGATCCAGTGAGTGCTCCAACGGCGCTGCTGCACAGTCTCAAACATTACAAGGTGCTGCACGAAAAGAACGTCATCCTTACAGTCGAAACCGCTGATGCGCCTCGCGTTGGTCCTTCGGAGCGAGTGCGCATCGAACCGGTTGGAAAAACTTTTTTGCGGGTGGTGTTGCGCTTCGGTTTCATGGAGACGCCGAACGTACCCAAAGCGCTGGCGATCGCGCGCAAGCTCGGCTGGCAGTTTGACATCATGTCCACGTCGTTCTTCCTGTCGCGACGCTCACTTAAGCCCGCGGCTCATTCCGGTATGCCGCGCTGGCAAGACCGCCTGTTTATCAGTCTCACGCGCGTGGCTAATGACGCTACTGACTATTTCCAGATCCCCACGGGGCGCGTGGTCGAAGTCGGTACACAAGTGATGATCTAGACCGGTCGGCTCAAGTAAGGTGCGTAACGCCGAATTTCCGGTTAGAACCCGCTATTATTGGATAACGGAGTTCCGGCAATGGCCGATGAAATGCCACGGGCGGACGAGGTGAGGAACCTCACTCCCGAACAGGTCGCCACTGGCTTGCGCGAAGGACGCATGTTGCTGGTTGATGTGCGTGAGCTCAACGAAACGTCGGTAGAAAGCTATCCCGATGCGGTGATCGTGCCGCTGTCGTGCTTCGATCCCGCTGCAATCCCCGATCCGCAGGGGAAGCAGGTCGTGTTCGCGTGCCGATCAGGACGGCGCTCGGTGACTGCCTCGCTCGCTGCTCAAGACAACGGCTACCCCTACACGGCCCACCTCGCCGGCGGTATTATTGCCTGGAAGGCGGCTGGGCTTCCAACCCGGGCCGGGTAATCGGGGGACACATGTTTCGAAATTGCTGCGCGCGCAGCCGGTTTGCCGGGATGCGAGTGGTTCTGCTTGCCATCGGGTTGCTGGCGGCGGAAGGCGCGGCTGCGGCCGACGACGCGGCGTGGGCATTGTTCAAAAAGCCTGGCGAGATCGGGCTCCTTCGGCATGCGTGAGACGCAACGAAAATTGGACGATGCTGGACGTGCACAAGCGCGCCGCCTCGGCGATGAATTTCGCAAGCATGGAATCAAAACCGTTCACCTCGTTTCCAGCCAGTACTGCCGCGCGATTGAAACTGCAAAACTTACGGGGCTTGGTGCGGTCCGCGAATTGCCTGCACTCAATCAAGTCTTCCTAGCCGATGTCGGCCGAATGCTGGAATCAGGCGAAAAAGGTCGCCAATTAATGCAAACAATCCCCGCAAAGCAGCGCACGGTAATGGTGTCTCACGTCACCAATATTCAATCGATTGCCAGGGTTTCGTTGTCTTCCGGTGAGATGGCAATCGTGCACATCGATCCATCGGGAGTTGTTGTGGTTGATGGCCGTATCAAGGTTCCCTGAACGCAAAGGAATGACAATTTAATGCGTCTCTCTGTATTTGTTGCTTCTGTAGTTTTCGTCATCGGAGTGGCAGCTACGCCGGCCACCGCTCAAAACGGGCGCGTAGTGAATGTCTACAATTGGTCCGACTATATCGACGCCAAAGTCCTGGAAGACTTTACGAAAGAGACAGGGATCAAGGTCCAATACGATACGTTTGATGCGAATGAGACGCTTGAGACCAAGTTGCTCGCCGGCAAATCCGGTTATGACGTCGTGGTGCCGACCGCCTATTTCCTGGAGCGGCAGATCAAGGCTGGAGTCTTCCAGAAACTCGACAAAAACAAGCTCAAGAATCTCGGCAATGTCTGGCCCGATATTGCCAGGCGTCTCGCCGTCTACGATCCCGGCAACCAGTACGCCGTGAGCTACATGTGGGGTACGACTGGTATCGGCTACAACGTGAAGGCCATGCGTGAACGGCTTGGTCCGAATGGCAAGATCGACAGCTGGGACATCGTGTTCAAGCCAGAGAATCTGGCAAAGTTTCGGGACTGCGGCGTGCACATGCTCGATTCCGCCGATGACATTATTCCCGCGGCACTGCACTTTCTCGGCCTGAATCCGAATTCGACCGATCCAAAGGAACTCGAAAAGGCTACCGAACTTCTGATGAAAATTCGGCCTTCAGTTCGAAAATTTCATTCCTCCGAGTATCTGAATGCATTGGCAGGCGGAGAAATCTGCCTGGTGGTCGGCTGGTCCGGCGATATCAAGCAATCGCAGAAGCGAGCGGTTGAAGCCAAGAGTGGTGTCGAAATCGTTTATTCGATTCCGAAGGAAGGCGCGCAAATGTTCTTCGACAATCTTGCCATTCCGAGAGATGCGGGCCACGTCGCCGAGGCGCACGCCTTCATCGACTATCTGCTGCGGCCGGAGGTAGCGGCGAAAAACAGCAATCTGGTCGCCTATGCCAACGGCAACCTTGCGAGTCAGAAGTTCATCGACAAGGCAGTGATCGACGACAAGAGCGTCTATCCGGACGCTGATACGATGAGCCGGCTCTATATTGTGAGCGCTCGTGATCAGAAGTCGCAGCGCTTCGTGAATCGTCTATGGACCAAAATCAAGACCGGCCGTTGACGAGCTGCTGATGTTCTGGCCGCCAGCGGCGGTGCATCCATAACCATTGCTCAGGATGCTCGCGAATCCATCCTTCGATCACGGAGGTGATGATCTGCATCGTGCCGGCGATGTCGATTTTGCCGACAGCGTCGCGAGCCGGTTCGATTTCCTCAGTTAGTTCGGCGCGAAACCGATGATCCGGCAAGCGCACCGTGCGGGTGCCATGGATCGGACAATCGAAATGGCGCGCGAGCCGGGCCAGCAGCGGATTTGCCATCGTGCGCCGGCCGAAGAAAGTCACCGGAACGCCGCGCACGAAATACTGATCTACCAGCATGCCAACATGAGCGCCGCGTTCGAGCGCTTCCGTGATCTTCATCGGCGCGTAGAGGTCGGTTGAGATCAGCTCGCCCATGCTGGCCGTGCGGGTCTCCGTGAGCCAGCGGTGGATACCGGTAATGTTTGGCCGCCGGTAGAGGACCGCGCTGTCGAGTTCGTAAGTAGCGGCGCATATTGCCGGGAGCTCCCAATTGGCGAGGTGGGCAGCGAAAATCAGGGCTGGCTTGCCGTCGTCCAACAGCTTGTGAAATCGCTCGATGTCTGGTTGCGCGAGTTCGATGCGGCTGTGTGTGGGGTGCTCGCGATCGTACTCCCAAAGCCGATCGAGATGCGCAAACTCTGCACCCATGCGGCCGAGATTGTCCCAGCAACCGTGCAAGATAGTGTCAATTTCGGCTTTGGATTTTTCCGGGAAAGCAGCAATGAGATTAGCGCGGCCGATTCGATTTTCCGGTAATAGGGGCCCGATTGCACGCATCGCCCAACCGGCGAAATCGGCCAGCTTGTCTGGGTCGGTCAGACGCAAGCCTTTGAGTAGGCCAATCGCAAGTGCTCCGATCAGCGCGTCGCTTGCGCGCTTGAAACTGCGGCGCAGGCGCCGGATCATCCGCCTCATCGCAATAGGCCTTTAGAAGTTCACGACCACCTTGCCGAATACCTGCCGGCTTTCCAGCCGGGCCAGGCCCCGTTCAAAATCGGTAAGCGTCACCTCGGTGTCGATGATCGGCGCTATGCCCGCTGCGATCTTCGACAGACTATCGCGGATATTGCGCATAGAGGCCCCGAATGAGCCAAATATCTTGTACTGCTGTTGGAACAATTGCATCAGATTGATCGTCACCGTCGGTCCAGCGGTCGAGCCGCAGGTCACCAGCCGGCCACCGCGTTTGAGGCAGAGCAGGGAGCCATTGAAGCCTTCGCCGCCGACATGCTCAAAGACGACGTCAACGCCCTTCTTTGCAGTGAGCCTGCGGGTGACGCCTTCGAAGCGCTCGGTCTTGTAGTTGATAACGTGATCGGCGCCGAGGGTTTTGGCTTTCTCCGCCTTTGCATCATCGCCGACCGTCGTAATGACGGTACAGCCGATTGCCTTCGCCATCTTGATCGCCACTGAGCCGATACCAGAACCGCCGGCATGCACCAGGATAGTCTCCCCGGGCTTGAGTTTGGCGTTGTCGAAAAGCATGTGCTCGACGGTGCCGAAAGCAATCGGTGCGCAGGCTGCGTCGCGCAGCGAAACGCCAGCCGGTACCGGAATTACCAATCGTGCAGGCAGGTTGATCAGGTCGCGCGCGAAGCCGTCGATATGAAAACCCATAATGCCGCC
>DASSLE010000166.1:0-5688 GCA_035689725.1 Pseudolabrys sp. | reverse complement strand
CGTTCGCTTTTGCAAAGCCTCAATCAATGCCGGTTCATCAACTACCGAACCGCGCGCCATATTGATCAACACACCACGTGGGCCGAGCGCTTTGAGCACTTCGGCATTGATCATGTTCTTGGTGCTGGCGCCACCCGGCACGATCACCATCAGCGTGTCGACGTCGCGCGCCATGTCGAGGAGCTTCGGATAGTACTTATATTTGACGCCCGCTTGCGGATTCCGGCTGTGGTAGACGACCGGTACGCCGAATGCCTCAAGTCTGCGTGCAATCGCCTTGCCGATGCGGCCCATGCCGACCATGCCGACCGTGCGATCGCGCAGCGTGGCCTTGGTGAGCGGATAATGAGCATCCTTCCATTTGCCGGCCCGCAAATAGCGTTCCGACTGCGGCAGCTCGCGCACCGTGCAAAGCAGGAGACCAAGCGCGGTGTCCGCTACCTCTTCATTGAGCACGTCCGGTGTGTTGGTGACAATGATGCCGTGCTCGCCTGCCCATTTGGCGTCGATATGGTCGTAACCGACGCCGAAGCTCGAAACCTGCTCGAGGTGGGGGAACTGCTGGAGAAAATTTCCGTCGACCTTGTTGGCGGTGTATGCGATCGCGATGGCTTTGATTTTGTTACCAATCTCTTTGACGAAGGCGGCCTTGTCCTTGGCGTCTAGCCAGTGGTGAAGAGTCACCTTGCCCTCGAAGCCCTTCATCATCACGGGCTTTCTGGCGCCGACCATTAGTACATCCGGCTTTTCGCCAGCCATTCGTATCTCCTTGCCTAAACCAGCGCCGTCACCGGCGCTTCGACGAATTTCTTGAAGGCCGCCAGCAGTTCAGCGCCGAGCGCACCATCAACGACCCGGTGATCGCATGACAATGTGACGGTCATCTGGCTGATGAACTTCACGCTGCCGTCTTCGGCTTCAATAGGCGCGCGGCGTGTCGCCCCAACAGCTAGGATAGTCGCGTGCGGAGGATTGATGATGGCTGAAAACTCACGCACGCCATACATACCAAGATTGGAAATGGCGCTTGAGCCGCCCTGATATTCGTTTGGCCTGAGTTTCTTGTGCCGCGCACGCTCTGCGAGATCGCGCATTTCCGCTGAGATCGCAGTAAGCGATTTGGCTTCAGCGTCGCGTACCACCGGCGTAATCAGGCCTCCTTCAAGCGCCACCGCCACGCCGATGTCGGAATGCGGGAAACGCAGAATGCAATCGCCCGCCCACACCGCGTTGGCCGCAGGAATGCGCTGTAGCGCCGCAGCCCAAGCCTTTATGACGAAGTCGTTGAGCGAGAGCTTGAACGCCGGCTGGTCGTCTTTACCCTTGGGCGCGGCCGCATTCGCTTCTTCACGCATGGCGATGAGACGGCCCACGTCGAGATCGGCAGTTAGATAGAAGTGCGGAATCGTCTGCTTGGCCTCGACCAGCCGCGTGGCGATGGTACGGCGCATGGAATCGAGTGGCACTTCCTCGTAGGCGATCCCCTCGTAGAGCGCCTTCACTTGCACTGCGCTGGCGCCGCTCGCCATTGCGGCCGGCGCTGCACCCGGCGCCGCCTGCTCTACATCGCGTGCGATAATGCGACCGTGCGGACCCGAACCGGCGACGCGCGACAAGTCGATGCCGCGTTCGCCGGCAAGCCGCCGCGCGAGCGGCGTCACCACCGCACCGCTTGCAAGTTTCGCAGGGCCATAGTTTCGCTCGGGCGTGCGCACCTCGCGGAAGGGATCCATCGGGATGGCTGGTCGGGGCATCGGCGTGGAATGTACTGCCGGCGCTGCAGCAACAGGCGCCGGACGCGGCGGCGCAGGCGGAGCCTTGGGCGGCGTACTCAAGGGACTCAAACCGGCGGCACCAGAGCCTGAAATAACCGCCACCACCGCGCCGACCTTGGCCACCTCGCCAACCTGAAACCGTATTTCGGTAAGCATACCAGCCGTGGTCGACGGCACTTCCATCGATGTCTTGTCAGTTTCGATCTCGAACAGGTTATCGCCCGGCTTTATCGCATCGCCGGCCGCCTTGAACCATTTCGTGATCTTGCCCTCGGCTACCGTTTCGCCGAGCTGCGGCATCAGGACGTCCACGCGCGTTTCCCTCGACTTACTGCCGTTTACCAGCTCACCGACACGTATTGCGTCTCGAGAAATTCCATCATCCCCTCGTGTGCGCCTTCGCGGCCAAGCCCGGACTGCTTGGTGCCGCCAAACGGCGCCGCCGGATCGGAGACGAGGCCGCGGTTGAGGCCGACCATTCCGAAATCGAGCTTCTCGGAAACGCGCATGCCGCGGCTCAGATCCTTCGTATAAAGATAGGCGACCAGTCCATATTCCGTGTGATTGGCGCGCTTGATTGCTTCGTCCTCGGTCTTGAAGGTCTGGATCGAGGCGACGGGTCCGAAAATTTCCTCGTTCAGCATCTTGGCCGAGTCCGGCACATTGGTCAGCACGGTCGCCGGATAGAAAAAGCCTGGCCCGTCGGGCACCCTCCCCCCGACCAGCACCTTGGCGCCCTTTTTCACCGCATCGTCCACCAGCTCGATCACCTTATCGCGGCCGTCTTTGTTCACGAGCGGTCCGAGATTGACGCCTTCGTCTAGGCCATTGCCCATCTTGAGCGAACCCATCTTAGCGGTTAGCTTCTTGGTGAATTCCTCGTGCACTTTCTCATGCACGTAAAAGCGGTTGGCTGCGGTGCAAGCCTCGCCCATGTTGCGCATTTTTGCGATCATGGCGCCCTCGATGGCAGCATCGATGTCAGCGTCCTCGAACACAATAAACGGCGCATTCCCGCCTAGCTCCATCGCTGGTTTGACAATGTTATCGGCGGCCTCATGCAATAGTTTACGCCCGACCTCAGTTGAGCCGGTAAAGGAGACGACGCGCACGCGCGGATCATGCAGCATGGCGCCCACAACCTCGCCCGACGAACGCGACGGAATGACATTGACCACGCCGGGAGGCACGCCGGCTTCCTCCAGTGCCGGCATCAGCGCCAGCATGGTAAGCGGTGTGTCGGAGGCAGGCTTCAAAACCACCGGACAGCCGGCCGCAAGCGCCGGTCCGATCTTACGCGTTGCCATAGCCGCCGGGAAATTCCATGGCGTCACCAGAACTGCGATACCGGCTGGCTTGTGATGCACGAAAATGCGAGCACCCGAAGCCGGCGCACGCGACACTTCGCCGATATTGCGTACGGCTTCCTCCGCATACCAGCGGAAGAATTCGGCAGCGTAAGCCACCTCGCCCCGCGAATCGGGCAGCGCCTTTCCATTCTCTAGCGTGATCAGCTTTGCGAAACGCTCGGCGTCGCGCATGATCAGTTCGTAGGCCTTGCGCAGGATCTCGGCGCGCTCGCGCGGCTTGCGCCCGGCCCAACCTTCGAAAGCGCCTTCGGCTGCATCGAGTGCGGCCTTGGCGTCATCGACCGTCGCACTGGCAACCGAGGCAATCTTGCGCTCGGTCGCCGGATCGATCACGTCGAAGCGACCGCCGTCGGAAGCTTTGCGCCATTTGCCGCCAATCCACAGGTCGGTCGGAACATTGGCGAGAAGATTTTCGTACATACCTTACCTCTCAATTTTTCCGCTTATCCCCGCGTGAGTAGGAATCCAGTTTTCGCAAAGACTGGGGCCCCGCTTTCGCGGGGGCGAGCGGCTATCTAGCTCCCCAAGCTCCGCCGCACTGTTTCCGCGATGCGATCCGGTGTTGGCAGCACGATGTCTTCCAGAATATCGGCTGCCGGCAGCGGAATATGGGGCGTGGTGATGCGGACCGGCGGACCGTCGAGATCGTAGAAGGCCTCATCGGCGGCGATCGAAACGATCTCAGCGCCCCAACCACACAGCCGCGGATTTTCCTCGACTGTGAATAGCCGGTGCGTCTTGGCGAGCGAGCCGAGGATGGTTTGCGTATCGAGCGGCACCAGCGAGCGCACGTCAACAACTTCGCAATCGATGCCGTGATCCGCCTTGAGCTTCTCGGCCGCTTCCAGCGCGCGCGGCACCATCAGTGCCAAAGCGCAGATTGTGGCGTCTTTGCCTGAACGCAGAATTTTCGCCGTTCCGAGAGCGTCGACGATCTCCCCGTCCGGAACCTCACCCTTTGTGGCATAAAGCGATTTGTGCTCAAGGAAAATCACCGGATCGGGATCACGCACGGATGCGGCCAAAAGCCCGATGATATCGCGCGGGCTCGACGGCGCGACCACCTTGAGCCCCGGAATCATCATGCACCAATTCTCAACGCTTTGACTGTGCTGCGCGCCGAAGCGTGAGCCCGCGCCATTACCGGTACGCACAACCAGGGGGCATTTGACTTGGCCGTTCGACATGTAACGGCTTTTGGGAAACTCGTTTGCGATGTAATCGAAACAGACCGCGAAAAAGTCCGAGAACATGATCTCGGCGATCGGCTTCAGGCCGGTCATCGCAGCGCCCATGGCAGCACCGAGAATCGCCTGCTCGGAAATCGGCGTGTCACGCACGCGCAACGGTCCAAACTGCTCGTAGAGACCAACAGTCGCCTTGAACACGCCGCCGGCCTTGGCCACGTCTTCGCCAAGAAATACCACGTCGGGATCGCGGCTCATCTCCTGCGCAATGCCGCGGATGACCGCGTCGCGATAGGTCAGTTCCGCCATGCCCAACCTCCATCGGCATAGACATCGGTGGTGATGATATCGAGCGGCGGCGGCGGCGCGGCCTTGCAGGCCTCGGTCGCGTCGTCGACGATCTTGCGCACTTGCGCATCGATATCGGTAATTACCTTTTCAGCGACCCCGAATTGCAACAATCGCTCACGGTAGATCTTGATCGGATCACGCAGTTTCCAGCGATCAAGTTCGCCCTCAGGCCTGTATTTCGCCGGGTCGGCGCGTGAGTGACCGCTATGTCGATAGGTCAGACACTCAATTAGCGACGGCCCTTCGCCCGCACGTGCCTTGTCAAATGCCGTCTGCGCCGTGCGATAGACCACATCGGCATCGTTGCCGTCGATGACGATGCGCTCGAGTCCATAGGCCGATGCTCGATCCGCAGCGGGCTGCGGCACCGCCGTCACATCGCTGATCGGCGTGTACTCCATGTACAGATTGTTTTCGCAGACGAAGACAACAGGCAGCTTCCACACCGCGGCGAAGTTAAGCGCCTCATGGAAAGCGCCAATATTCGTAGTGCCGTCTCCGAAGAAGCAGACCGAGACATCCTTCGTGCCCTTGTACTGCGCGCGCCAGGCGGCACCACAAGCGATCGGAAGGTGGGCGCCGATGATGGCATATGAACCCATCACCCCGTGATCAACAGAGGTCAGATGCATCGAGCCGCCCTTGCCGCGCATCAAGCCGTTGTCACGCTGCATCAGCTCGCCCAACACCTTCTCGACCGATACCCCGCGCGCCAGCGTGTGGGCGTGGCCGCGATAGGTGCAAAAAGACAAGTCGCCCGGCTTCATGGCGCCGGCGAAACCTGCCGCCACCGCTTCCTGGCCGAGCGACAAATGACTAGTGCCTTTGACGAGGTTCTGGAGAAACAGATCGTAAGCGCGTTGTTCAGCCTCGCGGATCACTACCTGCATCCGGTACATTTCGAGCCGCTTTTGCTCGCCAATGTCGTCATTCAGTCCGGAGCCGGCCTTGACCTGCGCGCGGTCCTTTGCTGTGGCCATAAATGATCCTCGAAAGCTCAAAATC
>DASSLE010000165.1:0-21532 GCA_035689725.1 Pseudolabrys sp. | reverse complement strand
GCGACGTAGCCATCCGGAAAATGCCGGAAGTCGAGCTTCACGCCGGGCTGGAAGCACCATTCCAGCGGCACCTCGTCGATGGTGATGGCGCGCTTGCCGTGATCCATCGTTGAGGCGAAATGCCAGGGCGCATCGAGATGGGTCGTGCAATGTGTCGATAGCCGAACCCACTCAAACCCCCAGCCTTCGCCGTCGGGCAGATCTTCCTTCTTCAGTCCCGTAAAGAATTTGAGAACGTCGGCGGCCGTGGCCTGATGATCGAGGTATTCGATCTTCGGGCCGTAGCCGGGTGGATCAGCTGCTACGTCGTTCTCGAGCGGCACCGAAATATCGATCACTTTACGTCGCATCTGTTTTTCCTCCGTCATGCCCGGCCTTGTGCCGGGCATCTGCGTCTTTACTGTCGTGTATCATGAAGACGTGGAAGACACGCGCAAAGTAAGTATTGTGCCGCAAGCCGAGTACCTGCGGTGACAAGTCCGGCCATGACGCAGTGAGGAGATAGTTGCATGCCTGCCTATTGGGTTGCCCGTTCCAAGATCAATGACCCTGTCGAGTATAAGAAGTACACTGATTTGGTGCCCGCGATTATCGCCAAGTTCGGCGGTAAGGTGCTCGCCCGCGGCGGGCGTTTCCAGATCATGGAAGGCCCGGACAAATTCCACCGGTTTATTGTGATCGAATTCCCGACTTTTGAGCAGGGCGTCGCCTGTTTTACATCCGCGGAGTACGACAAGGCTGCTACATTCCGGCGCGGCGGAGCGGGCGAAGTCGAAACCATTATGGTCGAAGGCGTGTGATCACCCCGCCACGCGTCGCGGGCTACTGGCGTGAGCAGACCGATTGGGCTAAAAAACTGCCCAAAATCAAAATAATTTGGGAGGGACATCTATGCTGCGATATCCGAAATCCGCCGTGTTTGCGGGCCTGGTGGGGGCCGCCGCCGCATTCGGCGCGATGGTGGTAATGCCGGCCGTCGCGCAGGACAAACAGCCGATCAAGATCGGATTCGGCATTGCGGAAACCGGACCGCTCGGGCCGAACGGCAAATCCGCATTGCTCGCGATGGAAATCTGGGTTGAAGAGACTAATGCCAAGGGTGGCCTGCTCGGTCGGCCCGTGCAGCTCGTGCACTATGACGACCAGAGCAATGCATCGACGGTGCCCGGCATCTACACCAAGCTGCTCGATATCGACAAAGTCGACATCATCGTCGGCGGTTATGGCACCAACCTTTTGGCGCCGGCGATGCCGATCGTCATGCAACGCAAGAAGGTTTTTCTTGGACTCTACGGTTTGGGCGTCAACACCGACTTCAAGTACGACCGTTACTTCGCGATGATCCCCTCGGGTCCGGAGCCGAAGACTTCGTTCACCAAAGGCTTCTTCGATACAGCGATGGCGCAGAACCCGAAGCCAATGACTGTGGCGATCGTTGCCGCCGACGCGGAGTTCTCCAAAAATGCGTCCGATGGCGCGCGCGAGAATGCCAAGAAGGCGGGCTTGAAGATTGTTTACGACAAGAGCTATCCCCCCTCGACCACCGATTTCGCGCCGATCGTGCGCGCTATCCAGGCAACGAATGCTGACCTGGTCGTGATCTGCTCGTATCCGCTCGACTCGGTTGGCATGGTGCAGGCGGTGAACGAGGCCGGCCTTCAGCCGAAGATGATCGGCGGCGCCATGGTCGGGCTGCAATCGACCGTGTTCAAGACCAAGCTTGGTCCGGCGCTCAACGGCTTCATGAACTACGACTTCTGGCTGCCCGCGAAGTCGCTGATGTTCAAGGGCACCGCCGAATTCATGCAGAAGTACCAGGAGCGTGCCGCCAAGGCTGGCGTCGATCCGCTCGGCTACTACATGGCACCATTCAGTTATTCCTATCTGCAAGTGTTGGGCGAAGCGATCAACGAAACCAAGAGCCTCGACGATGCCAAGCTTGCGGATGCCATGCGCAAGACCACGTTCAAGACCATCGTCGGCGACGTCAAATTCGCCCCGAGTGGCGAATGGGCAAAGTCACGAGTCTTCCAAGCTCAATTCCGTGGCATCAAGGGCAACGACGTCGACCAGTTCAAAAACTCTGACACTTTGGCGATCATTACACCGGCCGAGTACAAGTCCGGCAATGTGATCTACCCATTTGAAAAGGCCAGGTAAAAGGTTTTCCCGCCCCGGCTAGGCATGTAGCGCGGCGCGGCCAGAGTTGGCCGCGCCGCATGCGTTTCGGCCAGCTTCAGTCAATTGGTCTAATCGTCGGGAATTTCCGGGCTGTGCCCGGTGGACCATTGCGCCGGGCACTGCCATTATTGGTTATCGAAATAAAACGAGATTTAGGGGAGGAGAAAACATGCTGCAAACCCTCAAAAGCTGGACATCGGCCTGGATTGCCGGGATGGCGGTCGCCGTCGCGGCCGTCGCGATGTTCGTGGGCGCTGCCACCGCCCAGAACAATGAGCCGATCAAGATCGGCTTCAGCATGGCACTCACGGGCCCGCTGTCGCCGAATGGCAAGCAAGCGCTGCTCGGTATGAAGATCTGGGAAGAGGAGACTAACGCCAAGGGCGGCCTGCTCGGACGCCCGGTCAAGCTCGTCTACTATGACGATCAATCCAATCCGTCGACAGTGCCCGGTATCTACACCAAACTGCTCGACGTCGACAGAGTCGACTTGGTGCTTGGCGGCTATGCGACCAACATGGTGGCGCCCGCGATGCCGGTCGTCATCCAGAAGAAAAAGACGTTCCTCAGCCTGTTTGCGCTCGACGTGAACCACGACTTCAAATATCCGAAATATTTCTCCGTGCTGCCGACGGGTCCAAAAACCAAGCCGTCGTTCACAGAAGGCGTTTTCCAGATCGCGCAACAGCAAAATCCTAAACCAACAACCGTCGCGTTGGCAGCCGAAGACGCGGAATTTTCGCGTAACGCCTGCGAAGGCGCACGCGAGAACGCCAAGACCTTCGGTACGAAGATCGTCTACGACAAGACCTTCCCGCCCGGCACGACCGACTTCTCGCCGGTGGTGCGTGCGCTGCAGGCGTCGAATGCGGACATCGTGATCCTTTGTTCGTATCCGCTCAGTTCGGTCGGCCTCGTGCTGGCAATTAACGAACTCAACTACAAGCCGAAGATCATCGGCGGCGCGATGGTCGGCCTGCAGGCCACCGTATTCAAGAGCAAGCTCGGGCCGAAGCTCAACGGCATTATCAATTACGAAACCTGGGTGCCGTCCGAAAAGATGATGGCGCCGGCCGCCGAGTTCTTCAAAAAGTACCAGGCGCGCGCCGGAGCAGAGGGCGTTGATCCGCTCGGCTACTATCTCGGTGGTTGGGGCTACGCCTACGTCAACTTGCTGGGTGAAGCCGTCACCGCCGCCAAGAGCATCGAGGACGACAAGGTCGCCGAGGCGCTACGCAAGGGCACCCACAAGACCATCATGGGTGATTGGAGCTACGGCCCAGGTGGCGAATGGACCAAGTCCGGCATGATGCAAGTGCAGTACCACGGCATCGAGGAAAGCGCCGGCCTGGAGACCTGGAAGGGCATGTCCTATCAGACCGTGCTCACGCCGCCCGCGCTGGCGACCGGCAAAGTGATCTATCCGTATGAGAAGGCGAAGTGATCGACTAAACCATCACGACCGAAAAAACAGCGGCGCGGGAGCAATCCCGCACCGCTTTTGTTTGACCTTAGTCGCTCATTCCCGCGCAAGCGGGGAATCCAAGCTATTAAAAGAAAATCTGGGTCCCCGCTTTCGTGGGACGAGCGGATAAGAGTCGCCTCACATCCCCAGATAAAACTGTCTGATCAGATCGTTGTTGTTGAGCTCGTCGGCGGAACGGCCTTCGAAGGCGATCTTTCCGTGCACGATGACGTAGCCGCGGTCGGCGATGCGAATGGCTTGCGTGAAGTTCTGCTCGGCCATCAGCACTGTTAGCTGGTAGTGGTCTTTGAGCTGCTTGATGGCGTCGATGGTGCGGGCGACCAGAAGAGGTGCGAGGCCGACCGAGGGCTCGTCCACCAGCAAGATCCGCGGCGCCAGCATCAACGCCCGCCCCAGCGCCAGCATCTGTTGCTCGCCGCCGCTCATCGAGCCCGCGAGTTGGCGACGCCGTTCGGCGAGGCGCGGAAACGCCTCAAAGGCAAAGTCAAGATTGCTTTTGATTTGCGCGCGCGCCTTGGCTCGGAACGCACCGAGCAACAGATTTTCTTCCACAGTTAGCTTGGGGAACAACCGGCGGCCTTCCGGCACCAACGCAATGCCGAGATCGACGATCTGTTCGGTACTGAGGCCAACAAGATCGTGTTTTTCGCCGTCAATTTCGGCGACGATGCGGCCGGCGGTCGGTCGTACGATGCCCATCACGCATTTCATCAGCGTGCTTTTGCCGTTGCCATTCGTGCCGAGCAAAGCGACGGTTTCGCCGGCCTTCACGTTGATCGAGACGTCCTCGATTACCCGCACCGCGCCGTAGGCGGCGTTCACGTTTTCGATGGTGATGCTGCTACTGGCCAAGATAAGCCCTCACCACTTCGGGATCGCGCACAACCTCTTCCGGCTTGCCGTCGGCGATCTTCTTGCCCGATACCAGCACCGCGAGACGCTGCGAGAAGCTCATAACTGCGCTCATGATGTGCTCGATCAGGATAATGGTGATGCCGCGTTCGTTCAGCCGCACCAGGAGCGCCAGGATGTCTTCGATTTCCGAATGCGACAGGCCGGCCATCGATTCGTCGGCGATTAGCAGTTTCGGCTCGGCTGCCATGGCGCGCGCGAGCTCAAGCTTACGCATCTCGACTTGGGTGAGATCGCGCGGCATCTGGTTGGCCTTCTTCGCCAGCCCGAACATGTCGAGCAATTCGTGGCAGCGTGCGTCGAGATCGCCACCCGAACGCAGCGGTCCGGAGCGCGCATGGACGGTATAGAGCAGGGGAATGCGCAGGTTGTCGGCGAGCGTCATACTGTGGAACGGGCGCGGCAATTGGAAGGTGCGCGCGAGGCCGCGATGGGTGCGCTCATGGGCGGCAAGGCCGTCCAGGGTATGGCTGTTGAACAGCACGCTGCCGCTCTCGTTTTGCAAGGTGCCGCAGATGCAGTTGACCAGTGTGCTCTTGCCCGAGCCATTGGGGCCGATCAGGCCGAGCCGCTCGCCCGGCTCGACTTCGAGGTCGATGCCGTCGAGCGCGACGAAGCCGCCGAACCGCTTGCTAATATTGTCCACATGCAAGAGCGCGTTCATGACAGCCTCCGGCGCGAGCGTTCCTGCACCAGCCCAATCAGGCCGTTCGGCGCGATGATGACGAAGGCAACCAGCATCAATCCGACAATCAAAAGATTGACCGCGGACGAGATTGTCACTGTCGCATATTGTTGGGCCGAGCCGAGCAGGATGGCACCGACCAGCGGGCCAATCCAGCTGGTGGTGCCACCGATCATTGGCATGGCGATCGAGTTGACCGCGTATTCAAGGCCGAAGGCTGACTGCGGTTGCAAATAGCCGATGTAGTAGGGGAATGGCGCGCCAGCCATGCCCATGAAGGCGCCCGAAAGGGTTGTTGCGATCAGCTTGAGGCGCAGCGTTGGCACGCCGCAGGCCTCCGCCGCCAATTCGTCGTCGCGGATGGTGGCGAAACCAAAGCCGAGCTGCGAGCGCTCGATCACTCGTGCGGTGGTCAGCGCGATCACTGCCAGCAGCAGCATCAGCGCGAACAAGTATTCGATATAGTTGATCTCAATGCCGGCGAATTCGACGTTCTCCGGACGGATGATGTAGGCGCCACGCGAGCCGCCGACGAAATCCCAGTTGACGATCAAGGTCTGTAGCACCACTGCCAACGCCAAGGTGGCGATGGCGAAGAAAGAGCCACGCAGTCGCAACGTCAGATAACCCATGCCAAGACCGACAACGCCGGAGACCAAGGCACCGATCACGATAAGGATTGGAATCGGCAACGGGAAGATAAGGTGGAGGGCGTTGGCGATGCCCTCGGAAAACCAGGCGTCGATCTCGCCGTCGAACTTGATCAGCGCGACCGAGCTGTAGGCGCCAAGTGCGAAGAAGGCGGCGGAGCCGAAATTCACGTAGCCGCAGTACCCGCCGAGAATGTTCCAGGCGGTGGCCAGCACGATGAACTGCAGGATCGTATAGCTGGCGAAGAATAGATAATCGACATGGAACCAATGCGCGAAAGCCATAACCAGCGCGCCGATCGCGATCGCAGTGAGGGAAAATTTAGCCGGGCCCATCGCCTTCATCGTCCCAGAAGCCCCGCCGGCCGGAAGGCAAGCGTGAGGAGGAGAAAGCCGAAGGCTACCGCCGGTGCCCATGATGGGCCGTAGAAGGTGGCGGTCAAACTCTCGACGACGCCTAGCAAGAGCGCCGCGATCAGCGTTCCCGGCATGCTGCCAAGGCCGCCGAGCACGCAGATCGCGAACACCCGGCCGATATATTCACGCCCAACCGAAGGCTCGACCGGCTGAATAATGATTAGTAGCGCGCCGGCGACCGCGGCCGTCGCAATTGAAATGCCAAACGCGATTCGTTTGATACGGATCGGGTCAGCCGCCATCAGTTGCAGTGCCAGCTGATCCTGCGACACCGCCATGATGGCACGACCGGTGAAGGTGCGGGTAATGAACAGTTCGATCGCTCCGAAGAGCGCCAGCGCCGTCAGGCAGGGCACCAGCATGCGCAGCGGCAGATCGATCAGCCCGGTGTGAATGCTGGGTCCGATATAGGCAGCCTCGACGTATCGATAGTCGACGCCGAACACCAGGATTAGCGTCACCTCAGTAACGAACAGCAGGCCGAAGAAGAATGCGAGCCCGCGGAGCGATTCCTGTCCTCGCCGTTCGAACGACAGGTAGTAGACCTGATAGACCAATGCGCCGAGTGCGAAAAAGATCGGTAGCATAATCACGCTGACGACGATCGGGTCGATGCCGAAATTGATATTGAAGAAATAGGCGATGTAGGAACCCAGGATGATGAAGCCCGGATGCGCAATGTTGACGATATCGAGCATGCCGAAGGAGATCGACACGCCGGCAGTAACAGCGGCGTAGAATCCGCCGAGCAAAAGTCCTGCGACGATGGCGTTGATCAACAGATCGAAGGAAATATCCATACGTGCTTAAACCGGCATCGCTGCCGCGGCGTGTTGCATTTGATGTTCGGCCGGAATATTTGCCCGGCGCGATGCGATGGCCACGGTCTGCGTGTCAAACTTGCCGGCGTCACTCCCCTCTGAAGCCCGAGTGTTTTTTGTTATCCCACAGCAGCCGTCCCGCTGCCACGCGGTTTTTTGCGGCAGTGTGCAGGAAGGCCCGTGGCTTGGCTAGCCTATTGACGGATCAGTCGAACCTTTGCAAGCGCGACAAAATGAAACGCCCGCCGTGGGCTCTCGCTTACCGGCGGGCGCCAAAGTGATAAGTCAATCATGCGGCGGCGGATTGCGGTCGTACGCCGGCGGGTAGTGCCATCGGCTTGTTGGCACTGTCTTTGAATTCGACAGTTATGAAGACCATCTCTCGGTCGCCGAGATTTTCTAGATCGTGCACCTTGAATTCGCCTTTGCCGTAGCTTTCGTGCCGCGTCTCGCCCGGCTGATAGGTATATTCGACGGTGGTGCCGTCGTGCACATGTTGGCGGCCGCGTCCGCCGGATACGGAGGTCCAGAAATAATCGAGCACGTGGCGGTGGAAACCAATGCGCTCGCCGGGCGCGAGGCGGATGATCCATACGCGCGTACGCTCGTTTTCCGACAGGAGCGTGGAGCCGACGCAAGGGTTCGGCTTCCTGCTCTCGCGCTCGAATTCGGCGGCAATATCCGCCGGCCACTTCGACTTTTCCTTTTTCTCGGCAGTCTTGTCGAGCATGGTCAGGGCCATGAGAATTCCTCCAAAGCTGTTGGCTGTCATATATAGGATAAATGGGTAAACGGAAAGATCGAGGCAGATCAGTTGAACCTAGCCCGCGTGCGGCGCGCAATAATTGTTGGCGGCTCAATGAGCGGCTTGCTCAGCGGGCTTTTGCTGCGGCGGGCCGGATGGGGGGTAGATATTTACGAGCGGGTCGACAGCGAACTGTCCGGCCGCGGCGCCGGGATTGTGGCCCAGTACGAATTGATCGAACGGTTGCGCAAGCTTGGCCTTGCCACCGATGAACTGGGTGTCCAAATCACGACCCGCAAAATTCTCAATGCGGAGGGGCGCCTAACACATGAATTCAACTGCCCGCAGGTGCTGACCGCCTGGGAGCGGGTCTATCGCCTGCTGCGCGATGCCTTTCCGCCCGAGCACTATTGCCGTGGACGCGGCCTCGCCAAATTCACGCAAGACGCCGACACGGTTCGGGCGCATTTTTACGATGGCGAAATCATCGAGGCGGATCTTCTTGTGGGTGCCGATGGAATCCGTTCAACGGTGCGCCAGCAATGCTTACCGGAGGTAACGCCGCGCTATGCCGGTTACAGTGCATGGCGCGCACTGATTGCCGAACGATCGTTTCCGCCGGACGTGCACCGCGAATTGTTTGAATACATGACTTTCGGTTTGCCGCCGGGTGAGCAATTTCTCGGCTATCCGGTGGCGGGGCCTGACAACGATCTGCGCCCCGGCCATCGCCGTTACAACGTGGTCTGGTATCGGCCCGCCGATGAGGCGACCAAATTACAATGGCTACTGACCGACGAGCGTGGGGTGACGCACGCGATATCGATTCCACCGCCCTTAATCCGCCGCGAGGCAATTGCCGAAATGCGCGCCGATGCTGAGCGGCTGGTGGCTCCGCAATTCCGGCAGGTCGTGCGGCTGATCGAGGAGCCGATCCTGCAGCCGATCTACGACTTGGAATCGCCACGCATGGCATTCGGCCGGATTGCGGTCGTGGGCGACGCGGCTTTTGTTGCGCGCCCGCATGTGGCGGCCGGCGTTTCAAAGGCAGCGGACGATGCGGCCGCACTGGTTGAGGCGCTTCAGAACGAGCCGCACGTCGAGACCGCGCTAAAGCGTTTCGAGGCGGCGCGACTGGCGCAAAACTACCGTATCATCGAGCGTGCGCGCCATCTCGGTGCCTATTTGCAGGCGAGCCGCACGCAGGAAGAACAGGCACGCGCCGGCCGGCACAGCACCGACGCGGCGGTGATTGCGGAGACTGCGGTGCTGGATTTTTTGTACGCGTAGTTATTTTCCGCTCGACCCCGCGAAAGTGGGGACCCAGAGCGAAGTTGGTAAATTCCGTTAACTAAATCACATCCCCAGCATCTTCTTCGCATTGCCGCCGGCGAGCGCGGCTCGGGTTTTCTCGTCAAAGCCTTCGACAGAAGCGATATGGCCGATCGGATCGTTTTCCAGCATATCGAAGGGATAGTCGGTGCCCATGATGACGTGGTCGAGGCCGAAGGTGTCGACCAGTGCCTTCAATTGCCCCGGCGTGAACACGACGGTGTCGACATAGACCTTCTTCAGGTAGCTGGTCGGCGGCTTCGGTAGGTTGGCATGGCAATCCGAGCGCGCACCCCACGCGTGGTCGATACGGCCGGAATAAGCACCCAGATAGCCACCGCCGTGCATGGCAAAAATCTTCAGACTGGGATGGCGCTCGAGCACGCCGTCGAAGATCAGGCAGTGCAGGGCAATCGTCGTTTCGAACGGGTTGCCGATGATGTTGTTGAAATAAAACCGCGAGAGGCGCTGGCCTTCGGTGAACCCATTCGGATGGATGATCACCAGCGCGCCCAGCTCTTCGGCCTTTTTCCAGAACGGCGCAAAGGCGGGGTCGGACAATTCCTTGCCCGCGACATTGGTGAGGATCTCGACACCCTTGAACTTGAGCGTCTTCATGCAGTGCTCGAGCTCTTTCGCTGCTTCGTTGCCATCTTGCATAGGTACGGTGCCGCAGGGGATGAAACGATCTTTGTGGCGCGAGACGAATTCGGCGACACCCTCGTTGATCATGCGCGCGGCTGGCACGGCATATTCGAGTGCGACGGTGTGGTAGCACTGCGGCGGTGGTGGCATCACCAGCTGCACATCGACACCCATCTTGCCCATGGTGGCAAAGCGTTCGTCGTAGCCGGTCATGCAGCCGCGGATGTCGGATTCCTGCTTGGCGTTGATCGCTTTGGTCTCAGCGGAGGCGAAGTGCGCCAGTGGAATGGTGCTCACATCGAGGTGTGGCTTGACGAACTCCGCGGCGCGCGGCACGGCAATATGCGTGTGGGCGTCGATGGTCGTGCTCTTCGGCCGCACGTCGCGTCCAGGCTTGCCATGCTTGCGCGCGGCGGTGTCCGCGTATTTATTCCAGATGTCAGCCATTTCCAGCCTCTCGTTTGTCATCCGCGAATACAGATGATCCAGTAGCCTCAGCGCTTCCGTATTTCAACGCGAAGGATTCAAAACACTCCAAGGTGTTGACGCAAATCGACGCCGTCCTTTTCCAATTGCGCTGGCGTCGAAACCACTGCGACGCGGCCAGTATTGAGGATGACAATGTCGTCAGCGACGTCGAAGACCAACTTGGGGTTCTGTTCGACCAATACGATCGACAGCCCGCTTTCCTTCAGCGTGCGGATGGTAGCCATCACCTCGGCGACAATCTGCGGCGCCAACCCTTCCGAGGGCTCATCCATCAACAACACACGGGGGTTTCCCATCAGCGCGCGACCGATGGCCAACATTTGCTGTTCGCCACCCGATAAGTGCGCCGCGATCTGATTGCGCCGTTCGGCCAGGCGCGGAAACATCCCAAACACGGTGTCGGTGGTCCAGGGCGCGTGCTTGCTGCCGGCATCGGGCTTGCGGGCGGCGACCACCAAGTTCTCGCGCACGGTCAAGCTCTTGAAGATGCGACGGCCCTGCGGCACCAGCGCAACGCCGCGCGCCGCGATCATCTCGGGCGACAGGCCGCTCACCTGCTCCCCGAATACCGTCACCTCGCCCTTACGTGGTGGCAGCAGGCCCATGGTGACGTTCATGCAGGTCGATTTTCCGGCGCCATTACGGCCGAGGAGGCCAAGCATGCGCGCTTCGCCAAGCTCGAACGACACTTCGCCTAAGACGTGGCTGTCGCCATAGTAGGCGTCGATCCGGCTGAGGCTGAGCGCGCTAGTGACCAAGATAGACCTCCCGCGTGCGCGGATCGGCGACCACCTCGGCGCGGTTGCCTTCGACGATCACTTCCCCGAAATGCAGGAGCGTAATGCGTTCCGCGAATTCTAGGGCCACGTCCATATTGTGCTCGATCATCACGATCGTGACATCGCGCGGGATCGCCAGCAGTAGTTGCTTCACGTCACGGCGCTCGTCGATCGACAACCCAGCAAATGGTTCGTCGAGTAGCAGCACTTTCGGATTCTGCGTTAACGCCATGGCGATCTCGACGCGGCGGCGCTCGCCATAAGAGGTCTGGGACAGCGGCCGGTTCGCGATATGTGCGAGACCAACCCGATCCAGCGCCGCGTGCGCACGTTCGACAAAGTGACCCTGCCGTTTAAGATCGATCAGCGGGTTCCAACGTGCCGGTGACAGGCCAAGTAGCGCCAGCGTTACATTGTGGATGATGGTGTCGCGCGCGAACAACGTGATGATCTGATAGGTGCGCGCCATGCCGAGATGGGCACGGCGGCGGCTTGGCACCTGGGTGATGTCCTGCCCGAAGAGATGGATTGAGCCGGAGTCAGGGGTCAGTTCTCCGGTGATTAAATTGAACAGGGTCGTCTTACCAGCACCGTTTGGGCCAATGATCAGCCGCCGCTCGCCAGGCTCGACATTGAGATTGACGTCGTTGGTCACGTGCAGACCGATGAACGATTTGCAGAGGTCCGTGACGGTGAGCGCGCTCATGACTTCGCCTCCGCGCCGCCCTTGATCCCGCCCGTTCTGCCTTCGCGGTTGCGCCACGCCCGCCGCCACAGCCGTACCGTGCCGGGAACCAGGCCTTCAGGCATCAAGATGACGATGGCGACGAAGATGGCGCCGAGCAGGAAATTCCAGCGCTCGATGAAGCCGCTCACTACGGTCTTAACCGCCACCACCAGTCCGGCGCCCACGATCGGCCCGAGCAGCGTGCCTGCACCGCCGGAGATCACCATCAGCAGCACCTCGGCCGAGGACGTGAGGGCCAGCGTTTGCGGGCTGATGAACTGCGTGTAATAGACGAACAGGATGGCGGACACCGCGGTCAGCAGCCCGGAGATCAAGCAGGCCCAGAAGCGGATCGCCCAAACGTGATAGCCGAGCGCGTTCATGCGGCGCGGCTGGTCGCGGGTGCCCATCAGTGCGGCGCCGAGCGGTGAGCGTACAAATACCGTCATCGCTGCGAGCGAAAGCAGGAAGACGACCAACGTGGCGTAGTAGAACGTATTGGCATCGGACAGCGAATAGCCGAACGGCTCGGGGCGGGTCTTCACACTCAGCCCGTTGTCGCCGCCAGTCAGGCTTATCCAGCGATAGGCGAGGCCCCAAAGGATTTCGCCCAGTGCCAGCGTGATCATAATGAAGCCGATGCCGGTTGAGCGTAGCGAGAGTGCCGCGTAGATCGCCATCGACGCCACCCCGATCACCAGCGCGACCAGAATCGCCAGCGGATGGCCGAAGCCGAGCTGCAACATGTAACCGGCCGCGTAGGCCGTCACGCCGAAAAGGCCGGCATGACCAAGCGATACTAGTCCGGCGTAGCCCACAAGTACGTTTAACCCCAGCGCGAATATGGCGTAGAACAAGATCTGGCTGGCGACGTTGATGTAATAGACGCCAGGCATCCAGTACGGCACGGTGGCCAGTGCCACGAATGCAACGGCGAGGGCGAGGACTCGTATCATCACGGCACGTGCCTGCCGAAGAGACCCTGCGGCCGCAGCAACAGGACCAGCAACATTGGAAGAAAGAGGACGAAATATGCGAGCTCGGGCAGCAGCGCCTGGCCGAAATTGTAGATGAAACCGACAATGATGCTGCCGACGAAAGAGCCAAGCAGGCTGCCGCTGCCGCCAAGGATGACCACTACTAGCGCGAGCGGCAACATGTCCTGATCGAGGCCCGGATAGA
Organism: Pseudolabrys sp.; assembly: GCA_035689725.1. Taxonomy (GTDB): domain Bacteria; phylum Pseudomonadota; class Alphaproteobacteria; order Rhizobiales; family Xanthobacteraceae; genus Pseudolabrys. The sequence goes on along the minus strand of DASSLE010000165.1, from coordinate 8,481 downwards.
CTGACAGGATCGGTCCCCCGATGATGCCCGCAAAAGCGGCCAGTCCGGCTCCAAGGGAGAACACGATCGTGAACAGCTGCGATACGCGAATGCCAACCACCCGCGCCATATCTGGATCGTCGACGCCGGCGCGGATCATGGCTCCCAGCCGGGTGCGCTCGAGAAGGAGCCAGAGGCCGATCGCAACGATGATGGCGATGACGATGATCGCCAGCCGGTAATTCGGAAACACCAGCACGCCAAACCGTGCGAAGCCGGCGAGCTCGGGTGGCGTCGCAACCGAGAGCGGATCGCCGCCCCAGACCATCAAGCAGAAATCGGCGGCCATGAAGGAGAGGCCGAGAGTCACTAGCACTTGCGCCAGCTGCTCGCCCGGCAAACGTCGCAGCAGCAAACGCTCGGCAAGCGCGCCGAGCAGCGCCACTGCCAGAGTCGCCAGCACTGCTGCCAGCCAGAAATTGAACTTAACGCCGAGAACGCCGATAGCGAAAGTCGCGCCGATATAAGCGCCCAGCATGAACAGCGAGCCGTGCGTCAAATTTGGGATGCGCATCAGCCCGAAGATCAAGGAGAAGCCCGCCGACAGCAGAAACAGCAGCCCACCGAAAGTGACGCTGTTGACCGCCAGCACCAGCCAAAAGTTCATAATCGCAGTTTTCCCGCGCTCGAAGAGTCAAATCTCCGCGGGCGCCTCACGCGGCGCCCGCGGCGTTGCCGTCAACTACGACTTGAGCGGCGGATAGTTGCGCGAATAGACCGGCTGTTCGAGGAACTTCTTCTCGTCATAGGTCCAGAACTGACTCACATTGTTATAGGTCTTGACCGTCCTGTTGATGAGCTTGCCGTTCGCCTTTTCGAGATGGCGGACATAGAAGTCGCCAACCACGTTGCCGAAATGGTCGAATTTGATGGGACCGCGCGGCGTATCGGTGAGCGACACTGACCTCAACGCCTTCATCAACTCTGTCTTGTCGTCTGACTTCCCACCGGTCTTCTGCAACCCGGCCTCGACCACCATGCCGTTTATGTAAAGTCCGGCGCAGTAGAAGCCCGGATCGACGCCGTAGTCCTTGTTCATGGCGGCGACGAAGCGTTTGTTGCTCGGTGTGTCGAGATCGAGCGTGTAGGGACAGCAGCTGTAGAGGCCGATGGCCTCATCGCCAAATGAGCGCAGCAACGCGTCGTCGCCACCCGTTTCGCCGGTCACCACCGGATATTTGAGCCCGGCTGCCGCATATTGCTTCAGGAAGCGCAGTGGATTTGAACCGGCGAATCCCTGGCACACGCCGTCGCAATCCTGAATTTGCGCCAGATAGGGCGTGTAGTCGGGAGTGACGATCGGCGGCCACAACTTGTTCAGGATCTTGCCGCCATTTTCCTCGAAAGTTTGCTGGAAGCCGCCCATCTGTTCATAACCGAAGGCGAAGTCCTCAGAGATTGTGATCATGCGCTTGAGCTTCAACTCCTTGGCGGCGAACTCCGCCATCGGATGCATCGCTTGAGCGGAGGTCGCCGATGCGCGCAGGAAATACGGATTCGGGCGGCGCTGCGTCATGTCCTCGGCGGCGGCAAGGCTGAGCAGCGGCGTCTTCTGCTGCGCGATGTAATCGGTGATGGCGAGCAGCTCGAATGCAGCCAGCGGCCCAACAATGGTGTCCACCTTGTCGCGCTCGATCAGCTCCTGCGCCTTGGTCTTGGTGCCCGCCGGGTTACCGCCGGTATCGGCAGAGATGAATTCAACCTTGCGGCCGGCGAAGGTGTAGTTCTTCTCCTTCAGGTAGGTGACGATGCCCTGTTCCATCTGGATGCCGCCCTGCGCGAGCGGGCCGGTCTTTACTGTGAGCAGGCCGAGCTTGAACGGCGCCGCCTGCGCAATTGCCGGGGCCGGGAATTTGAAAGTCGCCGCAGCGGCGCCGGCGGCTGTCCCGGCCATAAATTTACGACGAGTGATTTTGCGAGACATTGCATTCCTCCCTTTATAGCCCCTGCGGGGCTCAAATTTTTAATCGGCTTTGTCGACCTTTAATCGCATATCTGGCCCTATTTGAAACAAGGCGACGTTTATCGAAAACCGCCATGCCCACCGTGGCGGACCAAGTTACGTCCATCATCCGCAAGGCGTTCTGTGATGTAAAGCCCGGTGGCAACGCGTGGGCTCGCGCCAATCGCCACATGGCCGTGGTGGGCAGGGCGGTGTTCGACACGCCAAAAGCTTTAGATGCCGAGATAGCTGGACTTAATCTCGTCGTTGGCGCGCAATTCGTCTGGCTTGGCGGAATAGACCACCTGGCCCTTGCTCATCACATGCACATAGTCGACTAGCTTGAGAGCGAGGTGGGCATTTTGCTCGACCAGTAAAATGGACAGGCCTTCTTTCTTCAGCGTGCCGATCGCTTCCCAAAGGCCCTGGATGATGATCGGCGCGAGACCTTCCGAGGGCTCGTCCATGATTAGGCAATCCGGGTTAGTCATCAGCGCGCGGCCGATCGCTAGCATTTGTTGCTCACCGCCTGACAAGGTCTTGGCGCGCTGGTAGCGACGCTCGTGTAGGCGGGGAAACAATTTATAGACGCGGCCGAGGTTCCACTTGTGCCGGTCTGGGCTCCGCTCGGCAACCAGCAGGTTCTCTTCAACGCCAAGTGTCGGAAAAACACGGCGACCCTGGGGGACCAGCCCCATGCCTCCGCGCACAGTTTCGAATGATGCCTGGTGCGTGATGTCGTCGCCCTTGAATATAACTTTGCCGCGGCGCGGTGGATTGAAGCCGACAATCGAATTCACCAGCGTGGTTTTGCCGACGCCGTTGCGGCCGAGCAAACCGAGGATCTGCCCTTGCTCGAGTTGTAGCGATAAGCCCTGCAGGACGTAAGCGTCGCCGTAATAGGTATGGATGTCCTGGACTGCGAGAATGGCCATGGCGTCAGTCGGTTCCCAGATAGATTTCCTGTACGCGACGGCTTTTCTTGATGCTCTCGGGTGATCCGGTTTCCAGTATTTCGCCGAAATGCAGAACCGAGATTTCGTCGGCGACGTCGAACACCACGTCCATGTCATGTTCAATCAGGAGGATCGCGAGCTTGGGATCGAGCTTCATCAGGAATTCGGACATCTCCGTGGATTCGCCTGACGAGAGGCCGGCAGCAGGTTCATCAAGCAAAAGAATTTTCGGATCGCTGGCGAGACCCAGCACGATCTCGAGCTGGCGCTGTTCGCCGTGCGACAAGTTGCGAACCTCGGTGTCCTTGCGGTCGAGGAAATTCGCTTGTTCGAGCAGGTGATGAGCCTTGTCATAGACTTCTTTGTACGAGGACAAGAAGCGCCACATCACGAATTTCGACGGTCGCAGGCCCTTGATCGCCAGCAACACGTTGTCGAGTACGGTCAGTTTCGGGAACAGGCTGGTGACCTGGAATGTGCGCGCCATACCGAGCGCCGTTCGGCGATGGCTCGGCCAACCGGTGACGTCCTGGCCGAACAGCAGCACTTGTCCGGACGTTACGGGATAGATGCCGGTAATCAGGTTGAACAGAGTTGTCTTGCCGGCGCCATTTGGACCGATGATGGCCTGCCGATCGCCCGGCATCACGCGTAGGGTGACCTCGCGCGTGGCCTGCAGGCCGCCGAAACTTTTGCACAAAGCTTTGAGCTCAAGCGCCGGAACCTGGCTACCGTTCGTCTGAGTGTCGGAACTCACGCGCACTTCCTCAAGATTTCAATGAAGTGCCGGGGCCCCGTTGCGGGCCCCGGCATTTGTCCGTCATTCACAGTATTTGCAGGGCGGAAAGTCGCGATCGTAGACCGGCTGGGCAAGGAACTTGTCTTTGCCGTAGGTCCAGAACTGGCTGACCTTGGGATAGGTCTTGATCACCGTGTTCCAGAGCTCGTCCTTGTCGTAGCCGAACATCTTCTTCTTCTCGACCTTCTTGATGTAGACGTTCTCGATCGGGTTGCGGTTTTCATCGAGCTCGACCGGACCACGCGGAGCATCGAGCTTGATGCTGGCCATGATCTTGATGAACTCCTCAGGCCCCGGATATTTGCCCCCGGCCTTCTTGATCGCCTCGTCGAGCCACATCGCGGTCGTATAGTTATTTTCCGAGTAATAGCCCGGCACCTTGCCGAACTTCGCGCGATAGGCCTTCACGAAGGCCTGATTTTTCGGGGTGTCGATCGCGGCGCTGTAGTGCAGCGCCGACACATCGCCGATGACTTCGTCGCCCATGAACGGCAACACGAACTCATCGTAACTAACGCCGCTACCCAGGATCGGCAACTTGACGCCGGCACCGCGCAGCTGTTTGGGGAACTGCAATGCCATCGGGCCGACCATGGTGGTAAAGATCGCGTCAGCATCTGCTTTGAAGGTCGGGATGTAAGGCCCAAAGTCCTTGGTTCCAAGCGGCGGCCAGATTTTCTGGACGACTTTGCCACCGCAGTCCTCGAACACCTTCTGGAAGCCACCCGCCGTTTCGTAGCCGAAGGCATAGTCGGCCGCGATCACGATGACCTTTTTGAAGCCATTGTCGCAGGCCCACTGGCCGAGTGGCTGATGCGGCAGCGAGCTGGTCCAGCTGGTACGCAGGAAATACGGGTACTTGCTGAGTTGGCGCTGTGTCAGGTCGTCGGCCGACGAGACTGAGGATATGTAAAGCGTTTTTTCGCTCGTCGAGATTGGCGCCAATGCGTAGCCGGTGGACGCGAGCAAACCACCGATGAACATGTGCACTTTGTCTTGGAGAATGAGCTTCTTCGCTTTGGTGACGCCGGCGTCGGGTTTGCCCTGGTCGTCCTCAACGATGAACTTCACGTCCATGCCGCCGAGCTTGCCGCCGTGCTCATCAAGATACATTTGGAATCCGTCGACCATGTCTTTGCCAACCTGGGCGAAGATACCGGTCACCGGCGAAATGTAGCCGATGCGTAGCTCTTCCGCGGTGGCTTGGGTGGTCAAACCCAGACCGAGGGCAAGATAACTGCCCAGCAACACTCTTTGCAGTTTGTTTGTCATCGACATTCCTCCCTTGTTGCCATGACCTTCCCGTTGCAGCTCAGGAAGGCTTCGTCGCGAGTTTCTTCAAATCTTCTTCCTTGCCTTGAGACCCGAATCTCTGCCGTACGCGGGGGAGCAGGCCCATCAGGCCCATCGGCAGATAGAGAATGGTCAGCACGTAAACGCCACCGAGCACATACTGCCACCACGGTACCAGCGTGCTGAGATATTCGCGCAGACCGAAAACGATGGCTGTGCCAATAGTGGCTCCGACCAGCGTGCCGGAGCCGCCGAGCACGACCATCAGCAGCGCATCCACCGAGGTGGTCAACACAACCGTTTCGGGGCTGACATGCCCGTTGGTGTGCGCCCACAACACGCCGGAAAGTCCACCGAATCCGCCTGCAATGATGAAGGCAATGTATTTGTGCAGCCAGGTGTTGTAGCCGAGGATCTGCATGCGCAGTTCGCGCTCGCGAATGCCAGCCAGACTTTGTCCGAAGGGCGATCGCACCAGCAGGTACATCAGTGCCATCGAAACGGTGAAAAAGGCGAACACGAGATAGAAGAACGTCACCTCATTACTGAGGTCGAGACCGAAATTCGGCCGGCCCGTCATGTTGATACCGTTGTCGCCGCCAGTGAGTGAGTTCCAGCGATAGGCCAAACCCCAGACGCATTGGCCGAGCGCGAGCGTGATCATCAGGAAGTAGACGCCGCCGGCACGGATCGCGAATAAGCCAAAAAGAGCGGCCAGGGCCGCACCGAGCAGAATCGCCATGATGACAACCAGCCAGAAATCCCACCCGAGCCCGAAGTGCATTTTGGTTGCGAGCACCGCGGTCAAGTAGGCGCCGACGCCGAAATAGGCCGCCTGTCCCATTGATGACAGGCCGGTGTAGCCGAGCAGGAGATCAACGCTCATGGCGAGGATGGCGAAGGCCATCGCGCGTGTCGCCAGCAGGACAACGAATGAGCCTGAGTGCGGAACGATCAATGCGAGCGCTACTAGCGCAACGGCGACGACCAGGATCTTGATGTATTGGCTTGCCATTGCTCGCGCGCTTAATCTCGACCAAACAGGCCAGTCGGCTTGATCGCCAGGATCAGAACCATCGGCGCGTACAGCGTAAAATAGGAGACTTCCGGGAACAGGGCTTTACCGAAATTATCGGCGAGGCCGACCGCGAGGGCGCCGATCGCGGCGCCGCCGAGGCTGCCCATACCTCCGATGATCACGACCGCAAAGGCGAGGGGCAGCATTTCGAAATCAAGGCCAGGATAGATACCAAGAAAAGCGCCGCCGATCACGCCGCCGAGCGCAGCCAGGAAGGCGCCAAGGGCGAAGATGAACATGGAAATGCGATTGGTATCGATGCCGACGCCCCGCGCCATCTGCGCGTCGTCAACGGTTGCGCGTACTGCGGCGCCCATGCGGGTCTTTTCCATCGCAAGCCACAGCGCGATGCCGATCGCAACCGCCATGACAATCATGAAAACTCGGTACAGGGGCAAGTAGGTACCGCCAACGACGATGCTCTGCGTCAGCTGGCTTGGCGGATTAATATCCATGTTGTTGCCGCCCCAGATGTCGAGTGCACCTTGCTGGAATAAGAAGGCAAAGCCGACAGTGAGCAGCACCTGCCGAAGGATATCGGTTTCGATCGGTATGATCGAAACGCGGTTCAGCACGAAAAAAAAGCCTGTGGTCACCAATGCGGTAACTGCGATGAACGGAGCCCAGCCTGCGCTAATAAACTGGCCTCGGGTGGCAGCCAATGCGGCCAGGATCCCCAATCCGAGCCCGATCACGGCGTTGCGGATGAATTCGAAACCTTCGGACCGCAGAAACAGGCGCTCCATCACCAAACCGATAAGTGCAACGGCCAGCGCGGCAAGAGGGAGTGACAGCGCCCATGATCCGGTTGCAGCGATAACCGAAAGCGCGATGTAGCCACCCCACAGAAAATACGCGCCATGCGACAGGTTGACGATGCGCATGACGCCGAAGATGAGAGACAGACCGCTGCCCACGAGAAACAACAACGCGCCGTAGGACACGCCATTGAACGCCTGGACCACCCAGAATTGCGTATTCATTTCCCCCCTGATCCTTCTGTTAAGTCGAAGGTTCCGCGAAGCTTACCTTAGGTATGATCGGAATGGATACCCCAAATGGCCGCAGCCTCTATTTGCAGGGCCGCCAGGGCTCACCGCGTTACGTTCATCCTGCCCGCTTTTTCGGCGGAATAATCGGCAACAGGAGGTAAGGCGTCTTGCCTCGACCAAAATGCAGGCTGGTGGTGCCATTAAAAATGGCGGGAGGACGGTTACGCAAGTCGTCATGCAAGAACGGGCCGCAGCCTTTCAATTCATTTTTGAAATTCGACAGTTTGCCGCCGCTGGCCCCGCCATATTCGTAATCCTTGCCGCGGATGGACAGGGCCACGCGATAGCTAGCGGGAACCACAATCGACGTCGGCCAGATCTCGATGTCGAGTTCCACCGGCTGGCCCTTCTTTAGCAGCCGCTTTTCATCGTGCGTGTGATAGGGGCGGTAGGGCTTCGACAACTTCTTGTCGAGCTTGCGATGAGAGGCACGCAGCCATCCCTGCGCGATGGGTGTGTGCGGATCAATGGCGCCCTGGAACACGATTTCCTTCAGATCGCCGGTAAACACGCGCAGTACGATGAAGAAATCGGCGTCGGCAGTTGATGAAGAGGCAAACAGCTTCAGCGCCGACGGGCCCGTAATCTCGGTTTCCTTCGCGAGCGGTGGTGTGAGGAAAGTAACGCCATCGCTCATGGCGGCGAATTTGAGTTTCGTGGAGCCGGATGGTCTCTTGGTCGTCAGCGTCATTGCCGAAGGATCAAGGTAGAACTTGGTCCATCTGGTTCGCTTGAGCGGCCATTCGTTCTCGGCGCGCGGGACGAACTTGTCGATGTGGCGCACCTGCAACAAAACCTTGGGCTGTTTTTCCCAACCACCTTTTTTACCGTGCAAAAAATAATCGAAGAAACGCAGCTGCTGCTCACGGCCGTAATCGGTATAGAAATGTGTCCAGTGCTCGATGCCGTGCGCCTCAAGCCATTTATGCTTGGCTGCGGCGCGTCCGAAGCCCTCAAAATTGCCGCGTGGATGCAGGCCCTGGCCTCCCCAATTCGCGGCGGAAAACAATGGCGTGATGACCTTGTCCCATTTCGGCGAACGCGCCTTATGGTAGTCGTCGTCCATCGGATGGGATGCGATCTCCGCGCCAAAGTTGGCGCGATTCCTGGTGAGCTCTACTTCCGATAAAGTTTCCGGGCCGCACACCAGTTCGCCATGAACGCGGCTACGTTTGCCGCGTTCGCCGGCGCCGTATTGCACCGTCTTCACCTGCATGTCGTACCAGTTCTCCCAGAAGGTCGAGAGGATGCCGCCATGATGTGTCATGTCGCGGTACCAGTCGGCGGCGCCTTCCCAGATGCACATGGCAGCAAGATGAGGC
>DASSLE010000164.1:0-3148 GCA_035689725.1 Pseudolabrys sp. | reverse complement strand
ATATTGGTCGACGAACTTAGTTATCAATATTCTTTGCTGTCTTTATGGCTGCATACCGCGGGGAAACCGGGCCGTGGATCTTTCTGAAGCCACCTGTGAGCACCGACATCCACCACGATAGGTTTTTGCGCGGTATGCGTTCGCGCAGGTGCAGGAAAGACGTGAGGTATTGAATTCGGCGCATCAGCTCCTCAAATCCTACAGGTGGCCGGCAGGTGAGAGTTATGGACCGTGACGCACGCAATTGGATGTGGTCGGAGGCTTGTGAGATGCTTGCGCGCGCGGAGCGGCTACATCGGGAATTCTTCAGGCCCGCAGGGTTGGTTGCGCGGCTACCAACCTGGGAGCCTCCGGTCGACATCCTCGAAACCGAACTTGAAGTCCTTGTGCTCGTTGCCTTGCCAGGTGTCCGCCCTGACCGGGTCGAAGCGGCCATTGACGGAAACGACCTCGTGATTAGCGGAATTCGCGTACTGCCAGATGAGTTGCGCACCGCAGTTATCCATCGTCTTGAGCTCCCACAGGGCCGCTTCGAACGCCGCGTGCGACTTCCGGCCGGGCGCTACGGCGCGGTTCGCCGGTCCGCAGCCGACGGCTGCCTTCTGATCAATCTGAAAAAATCGGAGGCTTTCCGTGGCTGAAACACAGCTTTTGGGAGCATCAGACGAGAGCGCCGGCAGGGCAACAGCGCCGATACCGCCATTGCCGCCGGACGCTCTAATTATCGTTCCGGTCCGCAATACCGTTCTGTTTCCAGGTCAAGTGCTGCCGATTACGATCGGCCGGCAGCGGTCTATCGCTGCAGCCCAGCAGGCGGTGCGCGAGCAGCGCCAGGTCGGCATCCTGATGCAGCGGAGCGCAGATGTGGCCGATCCGACGCCGCTCGACATGCACCGGATGGGTACGTTGGCGAATGTCGTGCGCTACATCACTGCGCCGGATGGCGCCCACCATCTTGTCTGTCAGGGTGACCAGCGGTTCCAACTTATAGAGTTTCTTTCCGGTTGGCCGTTTTTCGTTGCCCGCGTGTTGCGGATTCCAGAGCCGGACACGCGATCGGCCGAAATCGAGGCGCGCTTCCTTCTTTTGAAAAGCCAAGCCGCGGAGGCCGTGCAGTTGTTGCCGCAGGCGCCCCCGGAATTGCTGGCAACAGTCCAAGGCATCAATTCCCCAGTTGTCCTCGCCGATTTTGCGGCAACGTATATGGACGCGACGCCTGACGAGAAGCAGGAAATTCTGGAGACCATCGATATCACCGCGCGGATGGAGAAGGTCTCGCGCATGCTCGCCCATCGCATTGAAGTCTTGCGATTGTCGCAGGAGATTAGCCAGCAGACCAAGGCCGCCCTCGACGAACGTCAGCGCGAAGTCCTGTTGCGCGAGCAAATGGCTGCGATCCAGCGTCAACTTGGCGAAGGCGAAGAGGGCAAGGCCGCCGAAATGGCCGAACTCGATCAGGCAATCACCAAGGCCAATATGCCGAAGGAGGTCGAAGAGCACGCGCGCAAGGAGCTGCGCCGGCTGCAGCGGATGCCCGAAGCGGCCGGCGAATACGGCATGGTGAGGACATACCTGGATTGGTTAATCGAGCTGCCCTGGAGCCTGCCGGAAGAGAGTCCGATCGACATTGCCGAGGCGCGACGCATTTTGGACGAAGATCATTACGGGCTCGAGAAAATCAAACGGCGCATCGTTGAATATCTTGCCGTGCGCAAACTCGCGCCGCACGGCAAGGCGCCCATTTTGTGTTTTGTCGGACCTCCCGGCGTTGGTAAGACCTCGCTCGGCCAGTCAATCGCGCGCGCGATGAACCGCAAATTTGCGCGGGTGAGCCTCGGCGGCGTGCACGACGAGGCGGAAATTCGCGGGCACCGGCGCACCTATATCGGCGCACTGCCGGGCAACATCATCCAGGCCGTTCGCAAGGTCGGATCGCGCAATTGTGTCATGATGCTGGACGAAATCGACAAGCTCGGTGCCGGCATCCATGGTGATCCCGGCTCGGCACTGCTGGAAGTGCTCGATCCGGAGCAAAACAACACCTTCCGCGACAACTATCTCGGCGTGCCTTTCGACTTGAGCCGGGTCGTGTTCATCACCACGGCCAACATGCTCGATACAATTCCGGGGCCGCTGCGCGACCGCATGGAGATCATTAGTCTTGCCGGCTACACCGCGGACGAGAAGTTCCAGATCGCCCAACGCTACCTAGTGCGACGTCAGATGGAGGCAAACGGCCTGCACCCGGGCCAGGTCGAGATTGCGGGCGAGGCGCTCCGGGAAATCATCCAACGCTATACCCGAGAAGCGGGCGTGCGAAACCTCGAGCGCGAGATTGGAAAAGCCTTACGCCACGCAGCTGTCCGCATTGCCGAAGGACAGAGCGGGCCCATTTGCATCACCAGCAATGATCTCCTTACCATTCTCGGCCCGCCGCAGTTCGAAAGCGAGGTGGCAATGCGCACGAGCGTGCCGGGCGTGGCGACCGGCCTCGCTTGGACCCCGGTCGGGGGCGACATCCTGTTCATCGAAGCAACCCGCGTCCCGGGAAGCGGCAAGTTGATCCTCACCGGCCAACTTGGCGAGGTAATGCGGGAGAGCGCTCAGGCGGCGCTCAGTATCGTCAAAAATCGCGCCGCTTCCTTCGGAATCGATGTAAGTCGATTTGAAAAGACCGACATCCATATTCATGTGCCAGCAGGCGCGATTCCGAAGGATGGACCGAGCGCGGGCGTCGCCATGTTTATGGCGCTCGTCTCGCTGCTGAGCGAGCGGACCGTGCGCAATGACACCGCTATGACGGGCGAGATCAGCCTGCGCGGGCTGGTGCTCCCCGTCGGCGGGATCAAAGAAAAAGTCATTGCCGCTCACCGAGCCGGCATTAAGCGTGTCATGCTGCCGGCGCGGAACCGAAAGGACTTCGAAGAGATACCCGAAGGGGCCCGCAAGCAACTAGAATTCGTCTGGCTCGAACGCGTCGACGAAGCTGTATCATCAGCGCTGGAAGTTGAAACGCAGACAGACAGCACGACTCCAGAGAAGGCTGTACCTCAACTGGCCAACGCTCAGGCGTGAGCCCGAACGCCGTACGTGACTGCCAGTCTCCATCGTTGGCAAGGAAGAAAGGGCGCACCCTCAATCTCTTGAC
>DASSLE010000163.1:0-28911 GCA_035689725.1 Pseudolabrys sp. | reverse complement strand
CGGCGGAGAGTGGCGCGTTGGCGCTGCTGTTGCGCACCGCACCGCCGAGCGATGCTTCCACCGCAGCCACCCGTTGGATTGTCGGGGCGGTCTCCTCCTTCGTCATTCCGGGGCGCGAGCAAAGCGAGCGGACCTGGAATGACAAGGAAATAAGACCCCGCTTTGCCGCACAACTTGTCCGTAATCGCCGCGGCCCGGTCGGCTCATGGATTCTCGAATGGAGTGACAGCGATGAGCAACTCGTCCTCGCAACGCATGCTCAGCCTGTGGCTGCGCCGGCTTTCGACCGATCGCATCGCCAGGTCGCGTGAGTGCTCCGCGCCGCTGATCGTCACCGGCAAGCGCGGCAATGTCGAGGTTCTCACCGCCGTCGATGACGCAGCCGAACGGCTCGGCCTCTCGCCCGGCCTCGCATTGGCACAGGCGCGCGCCATGCATCCCGGCATCGATGCGGTGGCCGAAGACGCCGAGGCTGAGGCTGCCTTGCTCGAGTCTATTGCCGACTGGTGTCTGCGCTACACGCCGCTGGTCGCCTGCGATACGCCCGGCGGCTTGCTGCTCGACATCAGCGGTTGCGCGCATCTTTACGGCGGGGAGCGTGAACTGGCTGCCGATCTCAGCGGCCGCCTGGAAGACGCCGGCTTTGCTTATTCACTTGCCATTGCCGGCACCATCGGCGCCGCCTGGGCTTCCGCGCATTATGGCGAACCGGCAAGTTACGCTTACGGCGAAGAGCGCGCGCTGCTCGCGCCATTGCCGCTATCCGCGTTGCGGCTTCCGCCGGCGACGGTCGCAAGCCTCGCCCGTGTCGGCTTGAAGCGTATCGGCGATATCGCCGATCTGCCGCGCGCGCCACTCACCGCGCGCTTCGGCTCAGAAGTGTTGCGCCAGCTCGATCGTGCGCTCGGCCACGAACATGAGCCGCTAACGCTGCGGCTGCCGGTTGCACCTTATGTCGCCGAACAACGCTTTGCCGAACCAATCGCACGCGAAGAAGACGTTCTGGCAATTACCGGACGACTGGCGCGCCGGCTACAATTCGCGCTCGAGCGGCGCGGCGATGGCGCCCGCCGCATCGAGTTGACTTTGTTCCGCACCGACGGCGTTGTTCGCCGCATTGCCGCCGGCACCTCGCGGCCGCTGCGCGATCCGGATGAGATCCGCGCAATGTTTGTGGAACGGCTCGCCGCGCTCGCCGATGCGCTCGATCCTGGCTTCGGTTTCGACATGGCGCGGTTATCAGTCATCGTTGCCGAGGCGTGCCCGCCCGAACAGATCGGCATTGGTGGTGGTGAGGATGCGGCTGAGCTTTGCCGCCTGGTCGATCGCCTCAGCGCGCGATTAGGCGCACGCCGCGTACGCCGGCTAACCGCTCAGGACAGCCACATCCCGGAAGTGGCCGAGGCCGCTCTCCCCGCACAAACCGTCAACGGCGATGCCGGCTGGCATGCGTTCCGCCGATGTCGCGAGCAGATAGCGCTTTCGCCGCGTCCACTGCGACTGCTGACGCGGCCGGAGCCGATCGAGGCGGTGGCGGAAGTGCCAGATGGGCCGCCTTTGCGCTTCCAATGGCGGCGCGCGCTGCACGAGGTAGTCGCTGCCGAAGGCCCCGAGCGTATCGAAGGCGCTTGGTGGAGCGAGCACGGAGGGCCCGCACGGGATTACTTTCGCGTAGAGGACAAGAGCGGCCTGCGCTTCTGGCTGTTCCGCGCCGGGCTCTACCGCGACCTCGCGCAAGGAGCAGCGGCGCCGACGTGGTTCCTGCACGGAACGTTTGCGTGAGGTTCGAAGAGGGTAATGCGTTATCTCGAATTCGCTGTTGCCTCGAATTTCTCTTTTCTGCGCGGGGCCTCGCATCCGGAAGAGCTGATGGTGCAGGCCGCCCATATCGGGCTGGCAGGCTTAGGACTCTGCGACCGCAATTCGGTGGCCGGCGTGGTGCGCGCGCATCTGGCCAAGCGTGAACAAAATCTCTCTCTGCGCTATCACCCGGGCGCGCGGCTTGTGTTCGCCGATGGTACGCCCGACGTGCTCGTTTATCCGCGCGACCGCGCCGGCTGGGGCCGGCTCACGCGCCTGCTCACCGTAGGAAATCTCCGCGCCGAGAAGGGCGACTGCATTCTGCATCTCGACGACCTGCTGGCGCATGCCTTCGGGCTTGAATTGATAGTCATGGCCGGCGATGCACGGTTGTTGGCGCGTCTGCGCGAAGCTGTCCCACACCGCGTGCGGCTCGCCGCCTCCATGCTCTATCGCGGGCTCGACCACACACGGCTGCTGCGCATGAAGGGACTTGCGCGCGTGGCCAGTGTACCACTAATCGCGATCAACGACGTGCTCTATCATCATCCCCACCGCCGGCCACTCGCCGATGTGCTCACCTGCATTCGCGAGAAAACCACCATTGACCGCGCCGGGCGCAAACTTGCTGCGAATGCCGAGCGATATCTGAAACCGTCACAAGAAATGATGCGGCTGTTCCGCGATACGCCGGAGGCAGTCGAGGAAACATTGCGCTTAAGCGATGCGCTTTCTTTCTCGCTCGACGAGCTGCGCTACGAATATCCCGACGAACAGGTGGAAGGCTTCAACAACGCCCAGGATGCGCTGGCGAACCTCACCTATGAGGGCGCCGCTTACCGCTATCCGCAAGGGCTTCCCGACAAGGTGCGCGCCAATCTCGAGCATGAGCTGAAACTGATCGCGCAATTGCAATACGCACCCTATTTTCTCACCGTCTATGACATCGTGCGCTTCGCGCGCTCACAAAATATTCTCTGCCAGGGCCGCGGCTCGGCCGCCAATTCCGCGGTCTGTTACTGCCTCGGTGTCACTGAGGTCGATCCCGACCGCGCCGATCTGCTGTTCGAGCGTTTCATTTCTCCCGAGCGGCGCGAACCACCCGACATTGACGTCGATTTTGAGCATGAGCGGCGCGAAGAGGTCATTCAATACATCTACGGCAAATACGGGCGTGAACGTGCCGGCATCGCCGCCACCGTGATTTCCTATCGCGGCCGTTCGGCAATCCGCGAGGTCGGCAAGGCTTTTGGTTTGAGCGAAGACACCATCGGCGCGCTGTCGTCATCGATCTGGGGTGGCGGTGGTGGCGCGGTATCGAAAGATGCCGTCACACGCACTGGCCTCGACCCGCAAAGCCGTCGCATGCGCCAGATCGCTGCACTCGCGCAAGAAATCAACGGTTTCCCGCGCCATCTTTCCCAGCATGTCGGCGGTTTCGTTATCACCCGCAGCCGACTCGACGAAGTCATGCCGATCGGCAATGCGGCGATGGATGACCGCACCTTTGTCGAATGGGACAAGGACGACCTCGACGCGCTGGGCATCTTGAAAATCGACGTGCTTGGCCTCGGCATGCTGTCCTGCCTGCGCAAGGCGCTCGATCTGGTGGAGGGGCATTACGGCGAACGACGCACGCTTGCCACCATTCCGTCTGAAGATCCCGCCGTCTACCGCATGCTCTGCCGCGCGGATTCCCTTGGCATATTCCAGGTGGAAAGCCGAGCGCAGATGACCATGCTGCCGCGTTTGAAGCCGCAGAATTTCTATGATCTGGTGATCGAAGTAGCGATCGTGCGGCCGGGCCCAATCCAGGGCGACATGGTGCATCCTTATTTGCGCCGCCGGCGCGGCCAGGAACCAATCTCGTATCCCTCAAAGGAACTCGAAGCGGTTCTGTCGAAGACTCTGGGCGTGCCCCTTTTTCAGGAGCAGGCGATGAAGATCGCCATCGTCGCTGCCGGCTTCACGCCGTCGGAAGCCGACCGGCTACGCCGCGCCATGGCAACCTTCAAGCGTGTCGGCACCATCGGCACTTTCCAGCGCAAGATGATCGACGGCATGCTGGCCAATGGCTACGAACGCGATTTCGCCGAGCGCTGTTTCCAGCAAATCGAGGGCTTCGGCGAATACGGATTCCCGGAAAGCCACGCGGTGAGTTTTGCGCTCCTGGTCTATGCCTCGGCCTGGCTGAAATGCCGCTATCCGGACACTTTCGCTGCGGCGCTCCTAAATGCACAACCGATGGGCTTTTACGCGCCGGCGCAGATTGTGCGCGACGCGTGCGAGCACGGCGTCGAGGTTCGGCCGCCCGACATCAACCATTCGCAGTGGGATTCGACGCTCGAACCAGGCCCGCGCGCAGCCGGGCGCCTGCATGAACTGCATCGAGAGATGCGGGACGATGTGCACACCACCTGCGCCGTCCGTCTTGGCCTGCGCGAGATCAAGGGACTGAGCGAGGAAGACGCCATGCTGGTCGTGGAAAAGCGCGGCAGTGCCTACGATTCCGTGCGCGATGTCTGGCTGCGCACCGGACTTTCTCCGCGCGTGCTAGAACGGCTGGCCGATGCTGATGCCTTCGGCGCGCTTGGCTTGACTCGCCGTGAAGCGCTGTGGGCCACCAAGGCGCTCGGCCGCGTCGGTGACCGCGACGACGATTTGCCGCTGTTTGCCATTGATGGCAACGCCACACCGACACGCGTCGTCTCACGCGAGCCCGACGTACGCCTGCCCCCGATGCCCATCGGCGAGGAAGTCATCAACGACTATCGTTTCCTGCACCTGTCGTTGCGCGCACATCCGGCGCAATTCCTGCGGCTCGACCTTGACGCCCGCGGCATCAAGCAAAACGAGACGCTCCGCCGCACAGCCTCCGGCACGCGCACGCGCATCTCCGGGCTGGTTACTTGCCGGCAGCGGCCGGGCTCGGCCAACGGCGTCGTGTTCATGACCATCGAAGACGAAACCGCAGTCGCCAATCTGATCGTATGGCCCAAAGTATTCGAGCGCCTGCGGCCTGTGGTCTTAGGCGCGCGCTATGTAGCGGTCACCGGCCTTGTGCAAGAAGAAAGTGGCGTCATCCACGTCGTTGCCGAGCAGTTGGAGGATCTTACGCACTTTCTGGCACGGCTGGCCGAATATGGCGCCAAGATCGACGGCCTGGCACGCAGCGACGAGGTCCGCCGGCCGATCGAGGATCAACGCGAAGCACGTCTCGCCGGTGGCCGCCACAACCGCCTCGTCCGGCTCATGCGCGAAATGCCGGAACTCGCGGGCGATCTCGATGTCTCAGCGCGCGGCTCGGCGCATGCGCCGACGCGGCGGGCTATTGCGGCACCACTTCGCCGCGTCCAACATTGACGCGGTCGGCCTCCAGCGCACCATCAGACTTCTTGAGTGCGCGCACGATCGCGATACGCGCACCGGGCTTCAGCTCGCTCTTATCGCCCACCACATAGGCGCGGATGATGGCATCGGGCGGCACCACAATTTTCTTTTCGCCGTCCTTGTATTTGACCATCACCACCTGCCCATCGACGCTGGCGACCGTCTGGTCGACCGTCCCGTTGGTCATCGTACTGTTTGGTCGAGCGTCCCACGGTCGATGGCCCTCACTCAGCCCACGCTGAGATTCGGCCAGAATCGTCACCTGGATTGCGCGCTGGCTTCCATCGGGCTGCGGCATCGCGCCGACGCCAATATAAGAGCCGGGTTTGACGTCGGCGAGCTTCGCCTTGGCCACGCCGAACACTGTGGCATTCGCGGCAAGACTGACCTTCACCTCGCCGAGCTTGTCAGACCTGATCGCCAGCACACGACCGTCGAAACTTTCGACCACGCCGGTAACGCGCAAAGTTTGCTGCTGTGCCCCTGAAACACCAACCACGAACAACAGGAGAACAAAGGCGAAGGCAAATCGTCCGATCATCACATCACATCGCCGGCGTCACGCTGCGGCCAACATACATCGTCTTCGCCAGTATCGAGCCATCGGGTTGTTTGTCCCAACCGAAGATAATGATCTGCGCTCCTGCCTTGAGCTCATCTTTATTGCCGGGCGCGGCCGCCGCGATCGTGGTTTGCGGCGTTACGACAATTTTCTTTTCGCCGTCCTTGTATTTCACCATCAGCGTCTCGCCGTCCTTCGACGTCACTATGTTCTCCACGTAAGCGTTGGTCATGGTACTCCCTTGCCGTGCATCCCACGGCCCATGACGATCGGGCACTACGCCGCGCTGCGCCGGCAAGAAAATATGAATCGAGAAAGCCTCGATGCTACCGTCTGGTTGCGGCATGCCTGCGATGCCGATGAAGCTGTCGTTCTTGATGTCGGCGAGCGAAGCTTTCTCTAGCGCCGAGACGCGCGCGTCGTCGGCCAATTTCACATTAAGTACGGTGCCGTCGCGCGCCTTCAGCGACAGTACACCGCCATCGACCTTCTCGATCTGACCGCGGATTCGGCCCGGCTGCTGCGCATAGGTGGCCGTCGCGAACATCAGCGCAAAAGCCGCAGCAGCAAAAGTCCACCGCGTTATATTTAATTTATACATTTCGATATTCCTCCCGATGCGGTTATAGCATGCAACCCCGCCTCAATCAGCGGATAACCCCAACGCCCGCAGCTTATTCCGTGGCTGCGATGTCTTACTTTTTCTTGAGCAGGTCGGCTTCGACCAGTGCCCGCAGTTCCGCGGTTACCTCAGGGCGCACACCGAACCAAAGCTGAAAGCCGCGCACCGCCTGGTGCAGCAGCATTCCGAGCCCGTCGGCTGTGCGTAGGCCCCGCGCGCGCGCCGAGGCAAGCAGTCCGGTCACCAAAGGGTCATAGACCAGGTCGGCGACCACCAGAGACGGAGGGCAGCGGAGATTGAACTCGAGCGGTGGCTGCCCGACCATTCCCAGTGTCGTGGTGTTGACCAAGAGTCCTGCGCCGCCGAGCAACCCGGTGGTCTCCCCCCAACCGGCGACCTGCACGCGGGCGCCGAATTTCTTCTGCAAAGCCTTCGCACGTGCCTCGGTACGGTTGATCACATAGACGCGGCCGACTTCGCGCGCGAGCAATGCGAATAGCACCGCGCGCGCACCGCCACCGGCGCCAAGCACCACGGCCGTCGACAGGCCGCGATCCCAGCCCGGCGTGGCAGCATCGAGATTGGCGAGAAACCCTTCAACGTCGGTGTTGGTCGAACGCAGCTTGCCGTCATCGTACCAAAGCGTGTTGGCGGCGCCGACGGCACGTGCGCGATCGTCGGGTTCAGACAGCTTGAGCGCGGCCTCCTTGTGCGGCACCGTGATGTTGGCCCCGACATAGCCATTGGCACTCAGATTCTTGATGAAATCGGCGAACTTCTCCGGCGGCACCGCCTCGCGCCGGTACTCCGCATCGAGCTTGTGCTGCTTGATCCAGTAATTGTGGATTAATGGCGAGCGCGAATGGCCGGCGGGCCAGGCGATGACGCAGACGGCTTTGTGTTCTTTACTCATTACTCCGCTACATTATGTTGCGTCAGCGCCCGGTGCATGTAGTCCGCGCCGCGCGACCCGTCAACGCTTACGGCTCGGCTCCTTACGCGACATTTTCTCCCCATTACTACCTTCACTTGTGCGCCCCAGAGATACTGGCCGGAACGAAACGCTCATGAAATCCGTTTTCCTCGATTGCAATGACCAGCTTGCCCCCGTTTGGAAAAGAGTCATCCGCCCAGACGATCCTCCGATTGACGTCAACCGCAAGGCATTTGCACGCGACGAGCTGCCGCGCATCATCGGTGGTTACGATATCGCAATCGACGACCACTCCTACATGCCGACGCCTCTGGTCGCGCAGTGTCCCGATCTCAAGCACGTCGTTTTCCTTGGCACAGGGGCGGCGAGCTACATGAATGTCGATGAGCTCAATGCGCGCGGCGTCAAGGTACACATCATCAAGGGTTACGGTGACACCGCGGTGGCCGAGCATACCATCGCGCTGATGTGGGCTTGCGCGCGAGAGCTCGCGCGCATGGATCGCGAGGTACGCAGCGGCGTTTGGACGCCGCACGAAGGCGTGCAACTGCTTGGCAAGACGCTGGGTGTGATCGGGCTTGGTGGCATCGGCCGTGCGGTGGCGCGCATCGGCAAGGGCATGGGCATGAACGTGATCGGCTGGAATCGCACCAGGCACGCCGAAATCGACGTGCCGCTGGTGGACATCGATACGCTGCTCGCCCGCGCCGATGTGGTATCGATGAATTTGACGCTCGGCGACGGGACGCGCGGTTTTCTCTCCGCCGAACGGATCGCGCGCATGAAGAAGGGCGTCATCTACGTCAATACCGCGCGCGGAGCGCTCGCCGATGAGGCCGCGCTGATTGCAGCGCTCAAAAGTGGCCACATCCGCCACGCGGGACTCGACGTGTTCCATAACGAGCCGTTATCGCCAGACCATCCACTGGCGAAGCTCGATAACGTGACGCTGTCTGCGCACGCAGCATTCCGCACGCCGGAGGCTTCCGAAACGCTGCTGCGCCGCGCGATCGATATCGTGACGAAAATCGTCGGCTAAAGCTTCTCGCAGGCGTTGGCAACAGCTCCGCTCAATCCCGCGCAGCCGGGGTCTCTCCCCTATTTGTGCGGCCTCTATACGCGGCATATAGCCTTATCGCGAGCGCCACGTCTGCATTGACGCGCCCGCGTTCCCGGTCACAATAAGAAAAAAGGAAGAAAGACGGGGGAGAACACGTGAAGCCGGCGCCATTCGCATACACCAAGGCGCGGACGCTCAAGGAAGCAGTCACGCTGCTTGCCAAGTATAAGGACGACGCGCGGCTGCTCGCGGGCGGGCAGAGCCTGATCGCCACACTCAATATGCGGCTATCGGCGCCAGAGCTGCTGATTGATATCAACGGCATCAAGGGGCTCGACGGAATTGCCAAGAAAGGCAAGTTCGTCGAGATCGGCGCTTTGGCGCGTCACGCACAGGTCGAACGCTCTGAAGTCATTTCCAAGCACGCGCCACTGATCGCGCTCGCCATGCCGCATATAGGGCATCCTGCCATCCGCAACCGCGGCACCTTCGGCGGCTCCATTGCATTCGCCGATCCGGCCGCGGAATTGCCGGCCTGCATGCTCGCACTTGGCGGCGAGATCGACATTGCCGGCCCCAGGGGCAAACGCAGGGTGAAGGCGGACGCTTTTTTCAAGGGTTTGTTCGAAACCGCACTGCGGCCGCAGGAAATGGTGGCCGCCGTCCGCATTCCCGCCGCCGACAAGAACGCACGCGTCGGCTTCGCCGAACTCGCGCGGCGCCATGGCGACTATGCCATTGTAGGACTTGCCGCCACCGCGCGCGCCGACGGCAAGAGCCTCACTGACGTACGGCTCGCCTATTTCGGCGTCGGCAACACGCCGGTGCGCGCGAAAAAAGCCGAGGCCGCGTTGGCGAGCGGCAATATCGACGCCGCCGTTGCCGCGCTCGATCTTGATCCGAACGACGACGTCCAGGCGACCGCCAAGGTGAAAAAACATCTCGCCGGCGTGTTGCTCCGCCGCGTGGCCAAACAGTTGCTGGAGGCGCGGCTATGAGCGACCACGCCCTCGACATTTCGCTCACCGTCAATGGCGATCGCGTGCAGGAGCGCGTGGATGCGCGCACGACGCTGGTCGATTTCCTGCGCGAGGGCCTTGCCCTCACAGGCAGTCACGTTGGCTGTGAGCACGGAGTCTGCGGCGCCTGCACCGTGCGCGTAAATGGAGAAATCGTGCGCGGTTGCCTGATGCTGGCGGTGCAGTGCGACGGCGCCAGGGTCGAGACCATCGAAGGAATGTCTGATTCCGGCGAGGTCGCCGATTTGCAAGCGGCATTCGAGCAGAGGAATGCCCTGCAATGCGGCTATTGCACGCCCGGAATGGTCGCTGCCGCGCAGGACCTTCTCAAACGCGGCGGCGTTCCGAGCCGCGACGAAATCCGCGAGCATTTATCCGGCAACTACTGCCGATGCACCGGATATCACGCCATCGTCGACGCGGTGGAAGCGGTGGCGCAGGCCCGTGCGGGAGCCAGAAAATGAAAATCACCGACGACTCCCCGCCCGTCCTCACCGCGCTTGACCGGCCAAATTCGTACATTGGCCGCTCGGTACCCCGGCCAAATCTGCAGCGCCTGACGCAAGGCCGCGGCCAATATGTCAGCGACGTCACGCTGCCGCGCATGGCGCATGTTGCTTATGTGCGGTCGCCCCATGCCCATGCTCGGATCGTCAAGATTGCAACCGATGCCGCAAAGAAAGCGCCGGGTGTGATCGCGGTTGTCACTGGCGCTGAGCTTGCCAAGGTGATGACGCCATGGGTCGGCGTGCTCACCCATTTGAAGGGCCTGAAATCGGCTCCGCAAAGTCCAATCGCTATCGAGCGGGCGTGCTGGCAGGGCGAGGCTGTGTGCGCCGTGGTCGCACGCACGCGCGCCGAGGCTGAAGATGCCTGTGAGCTGGTCGAAGTCAGATATGAGGAATTGTCGGCGGTCACAGACCCGGAAATCGCGCTCGATGGCAAGACGCCGGTGATCCACGCCTCGCTTGGCGACAATCTTTGCTTCGAGCGAAAACTTGATGTCGGCGCAGTGGACAAGGCATTCGCTGAATCGGATGCAGTCGTCGAGACAACTTTTCGCTTCGGCCGCCATACCGGCGTGACCAACGAGCCACGTGCCGTTGTCGCCGACTGGAATGAGGGCGATCAACGCATGACCGTCTATCACGGTACGCAGGCGCCCCACATGATGCAAAACCTGTTTGCCAAGCATCTGGGCATTGCCGAGCATCAGGTCCGTGTGCTCACGAAGGACGTCGGCGGGTCGTTCGGTATCAAGGTGCATACCTACGCCGACGAGATGGCAACAGTTGCCTTGTCAAAGCTCCTCAAGCGCCCGGTGAAGTTCGTCGCTGATCGCATTGAAAGCTTTGTCACCGACATCCACGCCCGCGACCACCGCATCAAGGCGAAGATCGGCGTCAGCAGGGACGGCACGATCACCGCATTTGAGATCGACGACCTGACCGGCATTGGGCCTTACTCAGTCTACCCGCGCACGAGTGGCATTGAGGCCAACCAGATCGTCAACCTTACCGGCGGGCCTTACAAATGCCCGAACTACCGCGCGCAGACACGCGTGGTTTTTCAGAACAAAAATGTAATGTGCCAGTATCGCGCGGTCGGCCATCCGATCGCGGTTGCGGTGACTGAAGGATTGGTCGAGCTCGCCGCCGCAAAGATCGGCATGGATCCCCTTGAATTGCGCCGGCGCAATCTCATCGCTGACGATGCCTATCCGACGCAATCAGCTTCCGGCCTCAAGTTCGAGCTGCTGTCGCACCACGAGGCGCTCGCCCATCTCGACTCGATGATGAACTACGCCGGCCTGCGTGCGGAACAGAAGAAACTGCGCGAAAAGGGAATCTATCGCGGCATCGGGTTTGCGAGTTTCATAGAGGTCACCAACCCTTCCGCTGCATTCTACGGTGTGGGTGGCGCGCGCATCACCTCCATGGACGGTGCCACCGTGAAGCTCGACGCCCAGGGTACGATCATCGTGCACACCGGCGTCACTGAGCAGGGTCAGGGCGCCGAAGCCGTGGTGGCGCAATGCGTTGCATCATCGTTCGGCGTGCCTATGGATAAGGTGCGGGTGATTACCGGCGACACCGACAACACGCCCTATGGCGGTGGCACGTGGGCCTCGCGCGCGGCCGGCATTGGCGGCGAAGCGGCTTGGCAGGCCGGCAAAGCGCTGCGGGCAAATGTGGTCGCGGTGGCGGCGAGCATTCTGCAAGCCAAGCCGGACGACCTCGATATCCGCAGCGGCGTCGTGGTGGACAAGGCCAACGGCACTGAGCGCCTGCCGCTCGACGAGCTGGCACGCGTCGCCTACTTCCGGCCCGATACGCTGCCGCCCGGCTTCCAGGCCGAGTTAATGGTGACACGCCATTACGTGCCGCGGGCCTGGCCGTTTGCCTTCACCAACGGCATCCAGGGGTGTTATCTCGAAGTCGATACCGACACCGGGTTCGTGAAACTTCTGAAGCATTGGTGCGTAGAAGACTGCGGCACCATCATCAATCCGCAACTCGTCGACGAGCAGATCCGCGGCGGCGTGGTGCAGGGCATCGGTGCCGCGTTGTTCGAGCACTGCCTTTATGATGAGCGCGGCCAGTTGCTCAACGGCAATATGGCCGATTATTTGGTGCCGATGGCCGCGGAAATGCCAGACATTGAATGTGGGCATGTCGTCTCGCCAACCGCTGACAGTGAACTCGGCGCCAAGGGCGCGGGGGAAGCCGGCACCGCCGGCGCGCCCGGCTCGGTGATGAACGCAATCAACGACGCGCTGCGCCCTCTCGGCGCGCAGCCGCTTACCGACATGCCGTTCACTCCGGACAAGATTCTCGCGGCGCTTGGCAAGGTCTGACGAACGTCAGGCGGCGCGCGGCGGGACTCCGAGCTGCTCTTTGAAGAATGTTAGAGTCCGTCCCCAAGCGAGGTCGGCGGCTTCCTTATTGTAGCGTGCCCCGCCCGTGTCGTTGTTAAACGCGTGGTTGACACCAGGATAGATGTAGATCGTGTAACGTTTTCCATTCGCCTTCAGTGCTTGCTCGTATGCCGCTATGCCGGCGTTTATACGATCGTCGAGTCCGGCATAGTGCAACAGCAGCGGCGCGCGGATCGGCGGCACCTGCTCGGCCGGGAGTTGCAGGCCGTAGTAAGCGACCGCAACTTTCAGATCAGCCGTTCCGTGGCAAGACGATTGACTACACCGCCGCCGAAACAAAAGCCGACAGCGCCGACATTACCATTCGATTCCGCATGGCTGATCATGAATGGTACCGCTGCGGCCGCTGCCGTTGTCATGTCCTTCGGATCTGTTTTTGTGTGCAGATCACGCGCCTGATCCTCATCAGCGGGCGTGCCGCCAGATATCGACAGCAGATCGGGAGCCAAGGCAAGAAAGCCCTCGACCGCTAGCCGTCGAGCGATATCCTGGATGTGCGGATTGAGACCGCGATTTTCGTGGATAACGATGATGACGGGCCGCTTGCCCTTTGCTTTAGGGCGCGCCAAGTAGCCGTTGATCTTGCCCTTTGGTGAATCATAAGAGATGCGGTCAGTCACCAGGCGTGCATCGTCTTCCTGAACGATGGCGGCCCGCGCATAGTCGTTCGTCAGCAACGGCAATAGAGCCACGGCAGCTGCGGTCGAACCGGTCAGTGCAGCCAACCGATCGATGAAGTCGCGGCGGTTGATGTCGCCGTGCGTGAAGCTGTCGTAGAGGTTGATAACGCGCTGGTCCTTTGTGGTCGGATAGCGTTTCATGAATGTACCGCCTCGTAATCGGTTTCTTGAGCGCCCCGCATGGGGATACGATACTGAGCGAGCATTGCTTCCCCTGTCAAAGAGACAACGCCGCACCGCTTGATGAAACACCGCCGGCCATCGCATATTGCGCTAGGCTGAGATATTTGACGTCAAAGCGCCGCTAAACAACGATAAAGACCGGAAGGAACGCTTCATGAATATCAAGGTTGGCAAACAAGCGATCGCCGAGGCCACGAAGAAACTCAAAAACTGGGGACGTTGGGGCAAGGAAGATCAGATCGGCACCCTCAATCACGTCACACCCGAGGACATCGTGAAGGCGGCGAGCCTGATCCGTTCCGGCAAGGTGTTTGCGCTTGGTATTCCACTCGATCGCACCGGCCCGCAGACCGGCTTGTTTGGCGGACGCTTCAATCCAATCCACCAGATGCTGGCTACCGGCACTGACGCCATTTCCGGCCAGCAGGACTGGAACAGGATTCGCTATGCCGACGACACGCTGACTCTGTGCGTGCAGGGCGCCACTCACTGGGATGCGCTCGGGCACATCTTTTACGAGGACAAGGCTTACAACGGATACGACGCCAAACTGATCGACTCGCGCGGCCTTTCCGTGCTCGGTATCGAGCATTCCAAGGATAAGATGGTTGGCCGCGGCGTGTTGCTCGATATCGCCCGTTTTCGCGGTGTGAAATGGATGCAGGACGGCGAAAGCATTTCCAATGATGAACTCGACCTGTGCGCAAAACAGCAAAACGTGTCCGTCGGGCGCGGCGATTTCGTGATCGTGCGCACCGGGCAGATGGAACGCTGCCTCGCCGAGAAGAATTGGGGTGGCTACGCCGGCGGCGATGCACCCGGCGTCAAGTTCGAAAACTGCTACTGGTGTCAGGAAAAGCAGGTCGCTGCAATTTGCACCGATACCTGGGGCGTGGAAGTGCGACCGAATGAAACCACGGAAGCCAACCAGCCCTGGCACTGGGTGGTCATTCCAGCCATGGGCCTGTGCATGGGTGAGATATTTTATCTCAAGGAACTGGCCGAGGACTGCGAGCAAGACGGCATCTATGAGTTCTTCTTCTGCGGCCCGCCTCTGATCATCACCGGCGGAACGGGATCACCGATCAATCCGCAGGCGATAAAATAACCACTGGCGAAGCAGCCAAAAGTTCGGATGATTGCTGGATCGGAGGTGTCGATGCAATCGACAACGACATTTGAGCTGCCTGGCTTTCAAACCGTTACATGTCTCGGCGTAGTTCGTGGCATCACGGTATGGACGCGATCTTTGCCAATGACGATTGTTGGGGCTTTGCGCACTTTATTCGGTGGGCGGGCCGGTATATTCGCAACCCTTTGCGAATCGGCGCGCGAGGAGGCGTTTCAACTCATGCTCGCGCATGCGCAGGAAATAGGCGACGCCAATGCCGTGGTCGGCGTCCGATACGACACCGGGCCCATGGTCGGCGCCGCCGAAGTTCTGTGCTACGGAACGGCGGTGGTCGTTGAGCGGAATCGTAGCGGCCCTTGAGAGACTCGACGCTCGCTTATCAGCGCTCCGGCCGTGACGAACAATTAAACCAGGAGGTTACCCATGCCCCGCTGGCTCAAACGCGGAATGGACGCGGGCGCTATCAAGGCCGCCGACGCCAAGGTGCGCGAAACCGTCGAAGGCATTCTGGCGCAGGTGGACGAGCGCAAGGATGCGGCGATCCGCGACCTGTCGAAGAAATTCGATAACTGGTCGCCGAAGGATTTCCGGTTGTCGCAGCAGGAGATCGAGCACGCCATCGCGCAGGTGCCCAAACGCGACCTCGACGATATCAAGTTCGCGCAAGCGCAAGTTCGCAATTTCGCGCAGAAGCAGCGCGAGAGCATACACGACCTCGAAGTCGAAACCCTGCCTGGCGTCGTGCTCGGCCATCGCCACATTCCCGTGAATTCGATTGGCTGTTATGTGCCAGGTGGGCGTTACCCCATGGTCGCATCGGCTCATATGTCGATCGTCACCGCGAAGGTCGCAGGCGTGAAGCGCATCATCGCCTGCGCGCCGCCGTTCAAGGGCGGGCCGCACCCAGCCATCGTCGCTGCCATGCATTTCGGCGGCGCTGACGAGATCTACGTGCTTGGCGGCGTGCAAGCCGTGGCGGCCATGGCGCTCGGCACCGAGACCATCAAGCCGGTAGATATGATCGTCGGCCCCGGCAATGCCTATGTGGCGGAAGCCAAACGGCAACTGTTCGGCCGCGTCGGTATCGATCTCCTGGCCGGGCCAACCGAGACGCTGATCATTGCCGACGACAGCGTCGACGGCGAAATCTGCGCCACCGACTTGCTCGGCCAGGCCGAGCACGGCCCCACCTCTCCGGCGGTCTTAATCACCAATTCCGAGAAGCTCGCGCAGGACACCATGAAAGAGGTCGAGCGGTTGCTGTCGATCCTTCCCACAGCTGACGCTGCCGGCCCGGCCTGGAAGGACTATGGCGAGGTGATCGTTTGTGACAACGAGGCCGAGATGATCGCGGAAGCCGACCGTGTGGCGTCGGAGCACGTCCAGGTCATGACGCGAGATCCGGATGTGTTTCTTAACGGCATGAAGAACTACGGTTCGCTGTTTCTAGGGCCGCGCACTAATGTGGCCTATGGCGACAAGGTTATCGGCACCAATCACACGCTGCCGACCAAAAAAGCTGCGCGCTACACCGGCGGCCTGTGGGTCGGGAAGTTCATGAAGACATGTACCTACCAGAAAGTTCTCACCGACGAGGCCAGTGCCATGATCGGCGAGTACTGTTCGCGGCTTTGCGTGCTGGAAGGTTTTCTCGGTCACGCTGAACAGGCCAATATCCGCGTACGCCGCTACGGCGGCCGCAATGTGCCCTACGCCCAGGCGGCGGAATGACCGTTGAGCTGACGAAGACGCCGTCGTTCCGGCTCGACGGCAAGCGCGCGCTGGTGACCGGCGCCGGTCGTGGCATTGGTCTCGCAGCGGTGTCTGCACTGGCCGATGCTGGTGCACATGTCACGCTCGCCGCGCGCACGTCGAAAGAGATTGAGGAAGCAGCCGAGGCGATCCGCGCGCGCGGACAAAAGGCCGCGCCATTGACACTCGACGTACGAGACGTCGACGCAGTAAGAAAAACAATTACCGCACAAGAGCCCTTCGACATCCTGGTCAACAATGCCGGGACCAACAAACCGGCCCAATTCGTCGATGTGATGGTCGAGGACTTCGATTTCGTTTTCTCGCTCAATGTGCGCGCCGCCTATTTCGTGGCACAGGCGGTGGCGCGCCGACTGATCGAGGCCAAGCGCGGCGGCTCGATCATCAATATGTCATCGCAAATGGGTCATGTCGGCGGACCGACGCGAACGGTTTATTGCGCCACCAAACATGCGATGGAAGGCTTCACCAAGGCGATGGCGATCGAGCTCGCTTCCCACAAGATCCGCGTCAACACGCTGGCGCCGACCTTCATAGAAACGCCGATGACGCGGCCCTTTTTCCAGAACCAGGCGTTCCGCGAGGACACGCTGCGACGTATCAAGCTCGGCCGCCTTGGCCAGCTCGAAGACCTCACCGGCGCCATCGTGTTCCTAGCAAGCGATGCCGCTGCTCTGATGACCGGCACGTCGTTGGTCGTCGATGGCGGCTGGACGGCGGAATAAGTGCCATTCCGTGTCCCGCTGATCCGAGACCTTCTCAAAATCTTAGTTCAAAACGGTCCCGGGTCTGCAGCGCACCACTTCGTGCTGCGCTGCGCCCGGGACACGCGTGCCCTACTTCAACGCCGGCAGGTCGGCGAAGTATTCCGGGTACTCCTTCTGCACCTCTGCCATGAACTGCGGCCGGAACAGGCTCGGCACATCGAGGCGCGGCGCGCCTTTGAGCGTGTTCATCAGCACTTCGTCCTCGGCGTTCTCGAAGGCGCGCAGCACATTCGGTGACAGCCGCGGATCGAAGGAGATGTGACGGATCGCCTTCTTGCCGATCGCGACATCAGTGCCCGGCACCCATTTCGCGAAAATCTCTACCGCCTCGTCGCGGTTGTTACGGGTGAAATGCGAGGACTGAGCCAGACCGGCAGCGATCGCCTTGACGAGCTGCGGTTTGGCCTCGACGGTCGGACCGTGCGCGGTCGCCACCATCACATAGGACATGTGCTGGCCGCCGCGGATCACCTCGTATGAATCCGGCACCTGGGTGAGCACCTGCGTCACGTAGGGCTCCCATGACACCACCGCGTCGACCTTGCCCTCGGCCAGCGCCGGCGCCAGGCCGAACTGCGACCAGGTGTTCTCGATCGTGAGTTCCTCGTATTTCATCTTGGCGCGGCGCAGCACCATCTTGAAATATTCATCGGAGGTCTGCCCACGCGCCAGCCCGATTTTCTTGCCCTTGAGATCGCTAAGCTTGCCGGCCTCGATGCCGCGGCCCTTTTTGGTGACGATGGCGAGCGGTGTATCGCAATTATCTTTCGTGGCATCGTTCATGATGAGGCCGATCACTTTGAACGGTTCGCCGGCGTGCACCGCCTTGAGGTAGGTGGTGGTGCTCATATCGCCGATCTGCGCCCGCCCCTCGTGCATGGCGTTGACCATGTCGGTGCCGGTGTCGACCACCAGCATTTTGGCGTCGACGCCATGTTTGGCGAAGAAGCCCTTCTCTGCCCCGATGAACATCGGCAGATGGCCGAAATTGTTGCCGATCACCACGTCAAGCCTGGGTAATTCCGCCATTGCTTTACTCCCTTTTCCCGCACGCCATTTTTACATTGGACGCACCACCGGCCGATCGCAATCAGCTCATCTGCCCAACACCTGCGGGTTGACGCAGTTGGGCGGCGTACGGCCGATGATTAGCGCCTCAATATTGTCCACCACGATATTGGCCATCTCCTCGCGCACCTCCACGGTCGCGCTGCCGAGGTGTGGATTGAGTACAACGTTTTTCAACCGCCGCAATTCGGCGTGCACTTTGGGCTCATGCTCGAATACGTCGAGACCGGCGCCGGCGATCCTCTTTGCCTTGAGCGCGCGCACCAAAGCGGCCTCATCGATGATCGGCCCGCGCGCGGTGTTGATAATAAATGCCGTCTTTTTCATCAGACTAAGCTCGCGTGCGCCAATCTGATGGCGGGTATCGGCGTTGAGCGGCGAATGCACCGAGACGAAGTCGGATT
The DNA here is from genome assembly GCA_035689725.1 of Pseudolabrys sp. GTDB lineage: Bacteria > Pseudomonadota > Alphaproteobacteria > Rhizobiales > Xanthobacteraceae > Pseudolabrys. The sequence continues at coordinate 10,579 of DASSLE010000163.1, read as the reverse complement.
CGCGCAGCAACTGGTCAAGCGGCACGAAAGTGAGGCCGGCCTCGCGCTCCTCACTCTCCGACTTGCGGCGCGGCGTCCAATAAAGCGACCGCATCGAGAAACCTCGCGCGCGGCGCGCCACCGCCTTGCCGATCAGCCCGCCGCCACCGACGAGCCCGATGGTCTTGCCGTGCACGAAGGCGCCGAGCAGATGCCGTGACTGGCCGCCTGGAAATTTTCCGGCGCGCACCAGCCGGTCGCCTTCCACTATGCGGCGCGCCGCCGCGAGCATCAGCCCGAAGGTGAGGTCGGCGGTGGCCTCAGTGGTCACCGGCGGAACGACGGTAACGGGAATGCCGCGCCTAGTCGCCTCGGCGACGTCGATGTTGGACGGCGTAATGGATTGCGCGGCGACGTGGCACAACTTTGGATTGGCAGCGATGACCGCGCGGTCGATCTTGTCGTGCAGCAGGCAGAACAAGATGTCGGCCTTGCGCACGGCGGAAATCAGCGCGCGATGAGGGATGATGCGGCTGTCGTCAGGGAACACCTTCACGCTTGCCAGCGCCCGCAAGCGCTTCATGGCGCTCTCGGCGATCGGCTGGCTGACAAAGACGCGCGGTTTCGCCATTACCGTATCCACCGCACGATTCCGGCGACCCCATCTACGGCGCACTGCACACCGTCGGGAATCTTGCGGGTTGCATCGAGCACGCCGAGCACCATCGGGATGCCTCGCTCGCGCGCAAGCGACGCCAGATGTGAGGTGGAGCCGCCGAGCTCCGCCACCACGCCGGATACCCGCGGCAAGATGTGGCTCAGGGCTGGCCCGGCCACCCGTGTGACCAGCACGTCGCCAGGCGCCACGCGCGACAGTTCACATTCGCAATTCACCACAACGGCACGCCCCGATCCCCAACCGATACCGGCAGGGTGACCGTTCAGGCCAGGATGCTGCAACCAAATCTGATCTGGCACGATCGCCGGCTCCATATGCAGCGGGCGCGACTGCAAGAGCCTGAAGCCACCCTCGTCTATTGCCCATTCGATTTCGACCGGGCCACCGGCCAGTTGTTCGCACTTACGCAGCAGGCGGCCGAGCGTCACAGCTTCGCCGGCGGTGAGGCAGGGTTCGCTGACCAGATTGTTGGGCACAAGCTGCGGCGCCGCGACGCCATGCTCGCAGGTGTCACGATGTCCCTTGCGTCCGGCTTCTACCGTGCGCAGGAAGCCCGATTTGCTGAGCACGATCCGGTCGGGCACCACCTCGCCCTGGGCGATTGCCGAGCCGAGTCCCCAGGTGGCCGAGATCAGCATCTGTCCTTCGGCGGTTTCACTCAAGCCGCCGCCAGAGGCACGCGCCGAAATCAGTGGCTGGATGAGCACGCCCATCGCGGTGTCCGCCGGCGAGAGCCCATGGTTCTCCATGTAGCGGCGCGCATGCGAGGTCCACAAAGCCGCCCAGCAGGCGCGCACCGCTGTCTGAAATTCGGTCTCGTCGGAAAGGCCGAGGAAGCTTTCGAATTGGCCTGCGAAATTGGCACCCTTGCGGTCCTCGATCAAAGCTGACGAACGAACCACCCCCAGCGGTGCTTTCGCGCGCTGTGTGCGCCACGCCGCGAGTAGCGGTTCAAGAATTTCCGGCGCGATCGGTCTCTCGTATAGAGCGAGCCTGATCTGGATCGAAATCCGCCGCGAAGCCGGTAGGTCGGCCTCGTTGTACTGCCGCAGCAGGTCTTCGATACCGAGGTGGCGCAGCTGATGGCGATAGGCGTCCGCCGTCAACGCGAAGCCGCCAGGCGTCGGCAGGCCGGCCCGCATCAAGCCGGCAAGATTGGCCGCCTTAGGCCCCACTCGTTCGGGATCAGCGGCAAAAGGATCGTCGAGTTCAAGGATGAATGCGGTCATGCGAACTCTTGGCATTGCCACTGTCTCGGCGCGCTCCCTCTCCCCGCTGGGGAGAGGGTTGGGGTGCGGGGGGCGGACCCAACGAGATGCCGTAACCCCTCACCTGGCTCGCTTCGCTCGCCGTCCTCTCCCTACGGGAGAGGTGAAGAAAGTCACTTCACATGATCCCCATAACCCGGCAGCGGATCGACAACTGTGATTTGTTTCACAGGGAAGTTCGAGACGATCTCAATCTCGTTCTTTTTGACGATCAGCATTTCCTCGATGCGCACGCCGTAACGGAAACGTTTTCCGTGCTGCGTCTCGAGCGCGAACGTCATGCCTTCCTGAATGTCGACCGGATGGTCGAGCGACCAGATGCGCGAAATCACCGGTGGGTCATATTGTGCGAGACCGAGACCGTGGCCCCACAGATTGGCGGCGGCCTGATCTTCGTCCTCGTACCCCCAAGTCTCCATCGCCGATGGCCACTTGAGTGCAATGTCGCGCGTAGTAGCGCCAACTTTCACCGCACCGATCGAGTCGTAGAGCCACTCAAGCGCGGTGGCATAAGTGTCTTTCTGCTCTTTGGTCGGCTCCTTGCCGACACAGTAAGTGCGGTAATAGCAGGACTTGTAGCCATTCCACGTAAGCGCGGCCAAATCCATGAACACGATATCGCCGGGCTGGATGATGCGGTCGGAGAAGTTGCGCCAGTTCGGCCAGGTGTTCGGACCGGACGACACGATTACGTCCTCGACGTCTTCCATTCCCGGAATGTTGTAGAGATATTCCATCAGGTGCGCGGTCACCTGGTTTTCGGTGATGCCGGGGCGCAGGAATTTCATGCATTCCCAGTGCGTCGCATCGCCGATGGCGCCGACGATGCGGAAGCATTCCTGCTCGTCCAGACTCTTCACAGCTCGCGCCTCCATCATGGGCGTCATGCCGTCGGTCCAGTTAATGTTGTGCTCTTTGAAGATGTTGATCATGTTGATGTCGATGAAATCGACGCCGAGCTTCTGGCCGGCGACGCCATTGTCTTTCATCGCCTGAATTACCGCCTTGGTGAACTTCGTCACCTGCTGGGTCGAGGCGGGACCCGCCGCGCCTTTGATCCAAGCGAAGGAGTGACGGACGTTCTCCTTCGGGATCCACGGCGAATGCCGCTCGATCTGGAAGCCGATGTCGCCTTGCTCGAACAGAATCGGCCGCCCGTCGCCGCATAGCATGGCGTAGCGCAGGCCTGGCTTGAGCCGGTTCCAGCCCGGCGTCAGCGTGCCTGTGATGTAACGAACGTTCTCGTCGTACATGCAGAGCATGGCGCCGAGGCCATGCTTCTTCATCATCGTGCGCGCGCGCTCGATGCGGTATTCGCGCAGCCGCTCCCAATTGACCCGCTGCTGCCAATCGAGACCTGTAATGCCAAAATTTGCTCCCATGAGCCGTCCCTCCCGACCTGCGCGTTGACGCGCTCGTTGCTGATTGGCGGAAATCCTAAGCCGGTTGGCATGTAACGAAGAAATAATATATTCTGCGCCCGATCATTAGATTTTCTAATGTCACGTTTTTTGGGGCACTCATGACGAATATCCCGCTGCGGCAAATCCGCGCCGTCATCGCGGTCTGTGAAGAGGGCTCATTTACGCGTGCGGCGCAGCGGGAGAATGCCACCCAATCCGGCATCTCCCAGCACGTGGCGGCGGTCGAGCGCGCCCTCAAAGTCAAGCTGTTCGAGCGGACTACTGGCGGGGTGACACCGACACCGGCTGGCATGCGCTACTACAAGCGCTGCGTGGAGGCGGTCGGAACGCTTGAGCACGCCGCGGAGGAAGCGCGTTCGCGTGCCGGCGAAGTCAGTGGGGAACTGCGCATCGGGCTGATGCCGACATTCACACGCGCGGTACTGGCGCCTGTGCTTGACGACTTCGTGCCGCGCTGCCCGGAAGTGCGGCTGCACATCGTCGAAGGCTACAGTGCGCTACTAACCGAAATGGTGCTCGATGACGCGCTCGACTTCGCGGTGGTGCCGGCCTTCGAGGGCACTATCGGATTGAAGTCGCGCATGCTGGTCCGCGATCGTGAAATGATGATCTCTGGCCCACGCGCTGGGTTCACACCATTAGCGCCTATGAGACTCGCGGGATGCCGGCCACTCAAGATCGTAGTCCCGGGCCCTGACAACATCCGCCGCCGGAATCTCGAGACTTATTTCCAGGCACACGGTGTCGAGATCGCCGCGATGCTGGAGATGGATGCGATGATTGCTACGCTCGAATTCGTCGCGCGCTCCGACTGGGTGACCATCCTTCCGAGCGTTATCTCGGTCAACGACATCGGCCGCAGTGAACTGATCGTCAATCCGATCGCCGAACCGGAGTTGCACGCTGAATTCGTGGTGGTTCAACCGACGCGGCGCACGCTCTCCACCCAAGCGCGTCTGTTCCTGCAACGCTTTGAAGCGGAAGTCGCACATATCCATGACGTGTGGGATGCGGCTATCGCGCAGCCCAATCGCAGATTGCGCGCCTGAACAACCGGTCATCCAGGCCGCGAATAACTACATGAGCGCTGTCGCCGCGGCTTGCGCCTCGGGGACGACGTCGTGGTCGTACAGCCGCTTCCGGAACGCCGCGTGGGCGGCGATTTCGGCGTCGCGGACGCCCAGGTCCGAGTAGGCGGAATCGTATCGCAGGCCATTCTCGCGCGCACCGCGCTGGACCTGTGCCACCCGCTCACGGCGCAGGCGCTCATAAGCAACAAGCGCCGCCGGAGCGGTCGCCCGGTCCGCGCGTGCCAAAATCGTCGCAAGCGCCATTCCGTCCTCGATCGACTGGTTGGCGCCCTGCCCGAGATGCGGAAGCATCGGGTGCGCGGCATCGCCGAGAAGGGTCAGCCTTCCCCGAGTCCAGGTCGGCAGCGGCTCACGGTCATATAAAGCCGATCGGAACGTCGCTTGAACTTTCTGCAACAGCGACTCGATGCGCGAGTCCCAGCCCGCAAATTCTCGGCGAAGCGAGTCGGGGTCGCCGGGAGCCGACCAGGATTCCTTCATTTCATCGTCCGCCGGCACGAACCCGACGAAATTGATGAGCGTGCCGGCCCGCATGGGAAAGGTCAGGAAGTGCTTGCCTTTGCCAAGCCACATCATCCAAGACCTGGTCGGCCAATCCTGAACATGTTCATGCCCCAACACGCCCCGGTAGGCGACAGATCCGGAGAAGACCGGACGCGATGGAGGAAAGACGTACGGCCGCAGTGTGGAATGGATGCCATCTGCAGCGATAACGAGATCACTTTCAACGACCACTCCGTTTTCAAAAGATAGCCGAGCCGTCTCGGCGTCCTGCTCGAACGCGACGCACCGATGTCCGGCGTGCACGACGTCGGCGGGCAAAGCACTGGCCAGGATCTCGATGAGGTCCGCGCGATGTATACCGAAGGTCGCGTTCCACCCCGAGGAGTCCGTCACCTGGACCGGGGCGATGACGGTCCCGTCGTGGCGAAAGTAGCGAGAACCTGAGCCAACCCTGGCTCCGCGCTTCTCTACCGCCTGTCCGAGTCCCACCCTCTCCAATTGGCGCACGCTGTTCGGCGTCAGGAACACCCCGGCCCCGACTTCGCCGAGAGCAGGGGCCTGTTCGAAGACTGAGACCCGCAGCCCCTGCGCGATCAGCGCGCTCGCAGCGAACAACCCGCCGATTCCGCCTCCAACGACCGCAACGTCGGGCCGCGACTCCGCCATCACTAACTCCTTGCAATCAACGGGCTGAAGAAGACCGGATGCAATGTTATCCTCACATAGACTGAAGCCGCCTCGCCATCACAAAAACGCGGCGATATCCGGGAGGATTTGGAATGCGCTTCCTGTCCACGCGACTTACCATTTTCGTTAGCCAATACGTGACGGTGTTAGCTCTATTCTTTGTTGTATCCGCATCGTTTAACGGTTCGACGCGCGCGGAAGACTATCCCGACCACACTGTAAAGATCGTCGTACCGTTCCCCGCCGGTGGAACGGCAGATGCCGTTCCGAGAATTATCGGAGATTGGCTGTCGCGCAAATGGGGCCAGACGGTCGTCATCGAGAACCGCAGCGGCGCCGCCGGAAACATCGGTGCCGAACTGGTCTATCGTTCGGCTCCTGACGGCTACACATTGCTCTCAGCGCCGCCACCGCCCCTAGTGATAAATCAAAATCTTTATCCGAAGCTCGCTTTTGATCCGACCAAATTTGAACCGATTATTGTGATGGCCCAAGTGCCAAACGCACTGCTCGTCAATCCGAACAATATAAAGGCATCAAGCTTGGTAGAGTTGATCGATGACCTGCGTAAGAATCCCGGCAAGGTCACAAGCGCCACGCAAGGCAATGGAACGACCTCCCATCTCACGTCGGAGCTTTTCCAATTGATGGCAAAGGTGAAGTTGCGAAACGTCCCCTATCGCGGGTCGGCGCCTGCGCTGCAGGGACTGCTCGCGGGCGACGTCGATTTGATGTTCGACAATCTCGGCGTCTCCCTTCCGTTGGTCAAAGCCGGCAAGCTTAAGCTGCTTGCGGTTGCGTCTGCCAATCGCCTACCTGCCCTGCCGAACGTGCCCACGATCGCTGAAACGCTGCCCGGATTCGAAGCGGTCGCCTGGTACGGCATTGTTGCGCCGCCGAATACTCCCAAGAGCATCGTCGACACGGTCAATGCGGATGTGAACGAGGCCCTGCGCCAGCCCGAATTACAGGACCACTTGAAGAAACTATCCGCGGAGATTTTCGGCGGCTCGGTCGAGAGGACGTCCAAATACATGCGCGAGGAGGTCGATCGGTGGGGCAATGTGATAAGGGCCGCCGATATCAAGCTCCAGTGATTATCAAACCGTCATCCAGACTCCGTTCACATCAACTGACTTGAAAACCGCCTCAAGCGCAGCGGCGGTTTGTAAAATGCCAGCGGGTGGAATTGGGAACGCTCCATGTCCGAGCACGGCCTTCGCGAAATAATCGAGATTACGACCGAGATGATTGTCAGCCGGCCGATCGATCACTTCAGGCTCCTTTCCGGCACGGCGCACGATCGCGCGCGTCTCGGTGACGCTCTCCGCCCAGCAATTCTCGCCGAAGATCGCGATCCGCCAGGCGAACGGGGTCTTCATGATTGTGGCGAGTGTGCCGGTCGCACCATTCTCAAATTCAACAAGTGCCGACGTGGTATCGCCGGTCGCGAGCTTGAGGGCGCGCGCCTTCGACAAAGCACTGATGCGCTTCATGGGGCCGACGAGATCGCGGAAGCAGTCAAGTATATGAATGCCCATGCCGGTCATCCCGCCGGCACGGCTTTCCTCGGCGCGTAGCCTCCAGCTATCTGCCGGGTAGCTCGCAAGCCAGTCATGGCTGTAGTTACCTTCCGCGTGCATGATCGTCCCGAAGGCGCCAGCGTCTTTGAGCTCCGCCAACACCCGCATCGACGGCATCAGCCTGAAATGGTGCCCGACCGCAATCACGATACCGGCGCGTTCGCAGGCACTGAGCGCGGCCTGTGCATCGGCTTTGGTAAGCGCGAATGGTTTCTCGCAGTAAATGTGTTTGCCGGCCGCCGCAATCGCTTCCACCTGCGCGCGATGTTTCGTGTGCGGCGTCGCGAGCACCACCGCCTGAATCGACTTGTCAGCCAGCACATCTTCGAGCGACGTGCCGATCGTGATTTGGTGCTCGGCTGCGAAGTCGTGCACCGTGTCCGGCTCGAGCGTAACGCCGCACACGAAGCGTAGCGGCGCGCCGAAATCACGCGCCGCCTTCACCAGTGTTTTGCCCCACCAGCCGAGGCCGACAATCGCGGTATTGATCATGCAAACCCGACTACGCTGCCGCCGGCGCGCCGGGTTGCTTGAGCGGATGGGCGCGCGCAAAGGCGTCGTTTTTGGCGCAGGTGGCGGCGATGCGGGCGACGGTCGGGTATGGAGCCAGGTCGACCTTGAAGAAATTTGCGCCCGCGACCTGGCTGGCGACGCAGATATCCGCGATCGTGATCTGATCGCCCTGACAATAAGTGCCCGTTTCCTTTTCGGTCGAAAGATGCTCTTCGAGCGCGCTCAGCGCCACCTGGTGCCAGTGCTGAGCCCATTTCATGACGCCCGCTTCATCGACCTTGAATTCATGCGCGAGATATTCGCGCACGCGCGGCACGATGAGCGGGTGCGAGTCGCAGGCGACGATCTGCGACAATCCACGGACGCGCGCGCGAGCCTTCGGCTCCTTCGGCATCAGCGACGGATTGGGGTGCGTTTCGTCGAGATATTCGATGATGGCCAGCGACTCGAACAGCGCAGGGCCATCGCCATCGACCAGCGCTGGAATCGCCATCATCGGATTGACCGCGCGAAATTTCGGATCACGCTGGTGTCCCTTCAGCAAATTGACTTCAATCACCTCGGGGGTCAGTCCCTTGAGATTGAGCGCAATGCGCACGCGGTAGGTCGCCAGCGAGCGCCAGAATGAAAAAAGCTTCACGATTGCCTCCCTGTCTGCCGACTCACGTACGGCGAATTATTTCTTGGCGCCGCCCGGATCGGCTTTGAGTCCAGCTGCCTCGATGCCGGCAACCGCGATGATTTCATCATTGTCGCCGGTGTCGCCGGAAATCCCGACCGCGCCCAGCACACGATTGTCGGCGCCGAGGATCAACACGCCGCCCGGATTGGGCACCATGCGCCCGCCGCTTGCGGCCACTATGGCTGTCAGAAAGTTCGGGTTCTGTGCGGCGCGTTCCATCATGGTGCGCGAGCCCCAACCCATTCCGAGCGCGCCATAGGCTTTGCCGACCGCAACTTCAAATCGGATAATACCGGAACCATCCTCACGCTTGGCGCAGACGAGGTGGCCGCCTGTATCAAGCACCACCACGGTCTGCGGCATTTGTTTGAGTTCGCGCGCCTTCTTTAACGTAGCGTCGACGATGCTCGACGCCTGAGCGAGCGTCACAGACATAGGTACTCCTTACTGTTTTTTCCGGGTGGCCCAATAGACCGACATACGCGAACCGTCGCCACCGCCGAAGCCGTGCTTGGTTGCGTCCTCGAAAGCCGCGAGTGCCGCCTTCGTAACCAGCATGTCGGCGCCTCTCGACTCTCCAGTTTCAATCATGTTGCGCAAGTCCTTTACGCCATTGGCAATGCTGAACGTGGTCGGCCCTGGATCGCGACCTTCGAACATAGTGACAATCATCTCAGCGCGGTTCTTCATTGCCGGATTTGCGCCATTGGTGTCGACAAACAGATCGAGCAGACGCTTCGGTTCCCAGCCCGCAGCGCGCGCGATGGCGAAAGCCTCTCCGTAGGCCTGCCAGGCAACCATCAGCGGCAGATTGATCGCGAGTTTCATCGATGCGCCAGTGCCGATTGGCCCGCAGTGCTCGAGCCGCCGACATAACTGATTGAGGATCGGCTTGGCGCGTTCGGCGTCCGCGGGCTCCGCACCCATCAGGCCCAGCAGTTTCCCCTGGCGCGCCGGCGCGGTCGAACCGCCGACCGGACACTCAACCAACGCCGCGCCCTTTGCGCGCACCTTGAGCGCAAGCGCAACCGGCACCTTCGGCGGCACCGTGCTCATCTCGATGAGCAGCTTTCCCATTACATCACCCGACAAAAGACCATTCGGCCCGTTGTACACGGCGTCGATTGCCGCGCCGTCGGTGAGCATGGTGATGGTGGCTTCGACCGCACTCGCCAGATCCGCCGGAGTCGCCGCGACCTTTGCGCCGGCATCTGCCAACGGCTTGGTCTTTTCAGGCGTGCGATTCCACACCGTCACTTCGTGACCGACTTCCATGAGTCGGGCGGCAACTGCGGCACCCATGACTCCGAGACCTGCAATGCCAATTCGCATACGTCCTCCCTTGATGGTTTCGCGACCGACGATAGGCGATCAGGGCGCCGCTTGAAAGCGGCCTCGCGTGCTTGCGTGACTCGACAGCCCCAGACCCAGCGCATAAGACGGAACGGAAAACGTTTATGCAATTCCGCATCGGGGAGACGGTGAATGGCAGTGAGAAGGACCAAAGGCACGGTCGGCGTGATCGGCCTTGGGATTATGGGCGGCGCTTTCGGCAAGAACCTGGTGAAGGCCGGATGGCGTGTGGTCGGTTACGACACAAGTCCGGCGCGGCGGCGTGAGGCCAAGCGTGCGGGCATCGAGATCGCGCGTAGTGCCGCCGAAGTGGCAGCCGCAGTGCCAACCATTCTCACCAGCCTGCCCAAGCCACAGGCGCTCGCCGACATCGTGCGAAAAATTGCAGCCACCGACCTGAAGCGCAAGGTGGTGGTGGAGATGAGCACTTTCGCAATTTCCGATAAGGAGAAAGCCGCCCGTGCATTGCACAAGGCCGGCCATGTGATGATCGACTGCCCTGTCAGCGGCACGGGGTCACAGGCAAGGAACGGTGATCTGGTGTTTTACGCCAGCGGCGACGCGAGGACCATTGCGCGCTTGCGACCGGTGCTCACAGCCTTCGGCCGTCAGGTCTTCAATGTTGGCGCGTTCGGCAACGGAAGCCGCATGAAATATGTCGCCAACCTCCTGGTCGCCATCAACAATGTCGCCGCTGCGGAAGCGATGGTGCTCGGCATGAAGGCTGGCCTCGATCCGCGGATGATTGTCGACTTGGTCCAGGCCGGTGCCGGCAATTCACGCGTGTTCGAATTGCGGGCGCCGATGATGGCAAAG